>JAHHIL010000008.1 GCA_019358975.1 Trichocoleus desertorum ATA4-8-CV12 | reverse complement strand
CTATTCTTTTTTCTAGGTGCGGGGGCCGACTGATTCGGTGCGCTTTCGCGTCCCGTTTCCCTCGACCGCTTAGCCAATATAACGAATCTATATCGAAGGTGTCAACCCCCTCAGAAGAAAGTTTTGAAGATTTTTCAAAGGCTCTCTGGGACTGCCTTTGCGTAACAATATATAGAGACAGATGCTAGAGAGCATCATGCTTGCGTGGAGGGGAAGCTTGTGAATTTTCAGTCAGTTATTGCTACGCTGCACCAGTTTTGGGGCGATCGCGGTTGTCTTATTGTTCAGCCCTACGATACGGAAAAGGGAGCGGGTACCAAGAGTCCACATACCTTCTTGCGGGCTGTCGGGCCAGAGCCTTGGGCAGTTGCTTACGTTGAGCCTTGCCGTCGGCCTGGTGATGGGCGATATGGAGAAAATCCCAATCGAGTCCAGCACTATTATCAGTACCAAGTGTTGATTAAGCCTTCCCCGGATGGCATTCAGGAGATTTATCTGGACTCTTTAAGGGCACTAGGCATTTATCCAGAAGAGCATGATATTCGTTTTGTGGAAGATAACTGGGAAGATGCGGCAGTAGGAGCTTGGGGAGTTGGCTGGGAAGTCTGGCTAGATGGTATGGAAGTGACTCAGTTCACTTACTTTCAGCAGTGTGGTGGCATTGATTGCCATCCTGTTTCGGTTGAAATCACTTATGGCTTAGAACGGTTGACGATGTACCTGCAAGGGGTGAATTCAATTTTTGATATTCGCTGGAATGATCAGTTGACTTACGGGGATGTACACCTCCAATGGGAAGTTGAGAACTCGACGTACAATTTTGAAGCATCAAACCCAGAACTGCTGTTTTCGCTGTTTGGACTCTACGCTGAGGAAGCGGAGCGGCTGATGCAGCAGGAATTGGTTTTGCCAGCATTTGACTATGTGTTGAAGTGCTCTCACACATTCAACTTGTTGGATGCTAGAGGAGTGATTTCTGTCACTGAGCGAACCCGGTACATCCTGAAGATTCGTAATTTGGCACGGCAGGTAGCTCAGCTTTATTTGAGGCAGCGAGAGGCTATGGGCTTTCCACTGCTGGAATCGCAAGAGGCTGAAGTGGCTTGATCTTTGCTGAAGGTAGCTTTTAGAATCCGAGAGCTTTCTTTGGAGGAAGGTTCTTAAGCTCTGAGGTAAGCTACCTAATCTTTAGGATCTACTACTAGGATCTATGACTTAGCGATAGACCTGGGGTCGTTGCTAAAAACAAAAAATAGAGGAGAGCAAATGTCGGCTTTGAGTGAATTCCTAGAACTAATTGCCGCTTGGTTTCGTAGTCTGGGTATTCCTGAACCTGTTGTGTATTGGGGACATCCAGCCATGATGGGTATTGTTGTTGTGGCAATGGGCAGCGCAGTGGGCATCACTGGATGGCGAAGCCGATTAGCGCCTGATGCTACGATTGCAGGTCAAAATCGGAATGCCCATCCTAAGATTGCTGGTTGGATGTATTTGTTCATGGCTCTAGGGTTTACAGGGGGTGTTTTATCGCTGGTGATGCAGCAGCAACCCATTTTTGAGAGTCCTCATTTTTGGACGGGGCTATTACTGTTGAGCTTGCTGGGTTTTAATGGTCTGATTGCTTTAACAGGTTTTGGTGGCAGCAAGTCATTGCGTACCGTCCATGCTTTTTTGGGTAGCATAGCTTTAGTGTTGATGCTGGTTCATGCATTGCTGGGCTTGAATCTAGGGTTGTCGATTTAATCTAGGAATTTAATCTAGGAATCAATTGATGACCCTATTAGGTGTCATTTTATGTTTTGCTTACATCCTGGGACTGCTGTTAACTGCAATTCCGGGTAGTGCTTATGTAATTTTAGGGCTAGGCATCGCAGCAGCCTTACTCGCTCGTCAACGTTTTGTGGTTCCCCAGGCGATCGCTCAACAGTTACGGTTGCCAAAAGCTTGGCAAGTGAGATGGAATGCCAGAATTTGTTTAGCTGCTGGATTAGTTGGATTCTTGGCTAGCTTGTACTTGCAAGTTCGTACCCCCCAGCCTGCATCCAATGATGTGAGCAAGTTGATTGACTCTTCAACCGCCGCAGCAGAAAAGATTGTGACAGTTCAAGGTAAAGTGATTGGCTCTCCTCGGATGACTCGTAGTGGTCGAGCTCAGTTTTGGCTCAAAGCAAATCAAGTGAGCCAAGTGATTGCTCCAGAGAGGGTCAATTCTAGTCAGGCTGTGACTGGCAAATTGTATGTCACGGTGCCGCTGTTGCAAGCAACTGGGTTGCGTTCTGGGCAGGCGATCGCGGTAACAGGAAAGCTATACGAGCCCAAGCCTGCTCAAAACCCAGGGGAATTTGACTTTCGCGCTTATCTGGGCCAGGAAGGTGGATTTGCGGGTCTTAGCGGTCGCCAGATTAGCTTGCCACCCAATACACCTGTGCCGCAATGGGGTTGGTGGGCAATTCGGCAAAGGATCATTCACACACAGGTACGCTGGTTGGGCAGTCCTGAAGGGCCGCTAGTTAGCGCTATGGTACTGGGAAGCCGTGCGGTTGATTTGCCTTATGACGTTAAGGATCAATTTGCCAAAATTGGTTTAGCGCATGCGCTCGCCGCCTCCGGGTTTCAAACTTCACTCATTTTAGGGTTGGTGCTGTCCCTAACTCGCCGTTTTCCAAACAGAGTGCAGATGATTTGGGGAACTGGAGCACTGGCTCTATTTGTTGGTTTGGCGGGTTTCCAACCAGCGGTACTGCGAGCAGCTTTGATGGGATTTGGGGCGCTTATTGCTTTAGGGATGCAGCGAAAAATCAAGCCTTTGGGTTCGCTGTTGGTTGCAGCCACAGGTTTACTCTTGTGGAACCCGCTGTGGATTTGGGACTTAGGATTCCAATTAAGCTTGTTGGCTACCCTGGGTTTACTGGTTACTGTGCCGCCTTTGATCAAGCGGCTAGATTGGCTCCCGCCTGCGATCGCGACCCTAATGGCAGTGCCAATTGCCGCCTATTTATGGACCTTACCTCTTCAACTGTACGCTTTTGGTTTGGTCTCTCCTTACAGCATTCCGGTTAACTTTCTGACCACTCCGTTGATTGCGGTCATTAGTATTGGTGGTGTCATTAGTGCCTTAGCTGCTTTGATTTGGCCTGTCGCGGGTAGTGCGCTCGCATGGCTCCTTTACTACCCTACCCATGCGTTAATTGCCATTGTTGATTTCTTTAGCCGCTTACCAGGTAACTCGATTGCTGTAGGTACGATTTCCACACTACAACTCGTGGTCTTGTATGGTCTGGTTTGTCTTGCTTGGCTACAGACTTGGTGGCAGCGTCGCTGGTGGGCAGCAAGTCTGATTGCGGTTAGCTTAGTTGTACTGCCAGTTTGGTATAGCTACACCACTTTGTTTCGGGCGACTGTCCTAGCGACATCGGGAGAGCCTATTTTAGTGGTTCAGGATCAAAGTCGGGTTGGTTTGGTAAATAGTGGCAATGAAGCAACGGCTAGTTTGACCGTGTTACCATTCCTGCAAAAGCAAGGAATTAATCAGATTGATTGGGCTGTAGCCACCGATACGGAGCGTAGTCGTCGTCAAGGTTGGTCTCAGATTGTCGAAAGGTTGCCAGTTAAAGCTTTGTATACAGGCGCTGTGTCTACGGTCAGCTTTAGCGATCGCCAATCCGCTCCAGCCCTTAACCAGGACGCTACGCTCCCAAATCTGCCCCCGCAACAGCATCACCAACTTCTAACATCCAGCCAGACCATTCAAATTGGCTCTACGGTTGTGCAACCTGTCAGTACGGATCTATCTGTTTGGGCGTTTAAGCTGCACAATCAGCCTTGGATCTGGTTGAGTCATCTTAAGAGCAGTGAACAAAATGCTTTAGTAGAGTCAGGCCAAGTAACTCCAGCCCAAGTGCTTTGGTGGACTGGAGAACCTTTGACCGATAGCCTATTAAAAACTATAAATCCTAAAATTGCGATCGCTTCTGCTGCCTCGGTTGACCCCAATACGATTGCTCAGCTTCAGCGCCGCAAAATTCAACTGTATTGGACTGGGCGAGACGGTGCTTTGCAGTGGGAACCCGATCAAGGCTTAACTAGGACTCTAGAATCTACGGAAAACGAGGTTCCTCTGCTGTAAAATGAGTAAATCGCTCTAAAATAAATAGAGACTCAAACCTCTGGAGAGGTGGCAGAGTGGTTGAATGCGGCAGACTCGAAATCTGTTTTGGGGCAACTCAACGGGGGTTCGAATCCCCCCCTCTCCGTTGATTACAGCAAAGATACCGGATAGCCAACGAATCATCTGAAAAAGGGGTTGGAACTTCGCGGTATTGATTATGCTGAGAGAATTTAGTTCAATTGCACTGTTAACTCCCGCTCTGTTGAGCGTAGAGGGTCTCGGTCTTGCTGCTAAAAGCCAAGCACTCAATTTACCCCAGCTTGACTCTTCACTCAAAGACTTGGTTTGCCAAAACAACTGGAATCAAGCAATTAGGGCAATGGGGCCTCGCATCGGCAACCCTCGCATCACCTCTCAGGATCGGCAACGCCTGATCCAGTTTCGGCATCAATTGCAAGATTGGCAGGCCGCACAGGCAAGAGTTTCTGAATTACCTGGTTGTGAGGGAGTTGCGGCATCAGTAGAGGGGCCAACAATCGAGTATGCGGCCCCCACTTCTTTAGACTTTGCTGCTGGATTAGAATCGGTAGTAGCCATGCGCTCTTTGCCTCAAGGATATATTGGGTATGAAGGTCTTTCCCAAGCTAGTGAGTCTGTGGATCGCAGTTGTCGTGTAATTGATGCGAGAGGAATAAGAACAGACCTGAGCATTTTATGCAATGGACGGTAATCAGCCACTCATCGCTCGGATTGGGTAATGACTCTGATTGATTACCCTTCGTGACGGCTCTTAGCGACGCGATCGCTCCTATTCTCCAGACGCTCATGGAGGAACAAGGAGCGATCGCCATGTTTTTGGAACATTATCCAAAAGATTAAAGATGTGGCAGTTGGAATGGGTAGATTGATGCACAGGAATTTATACTCAAGAAGTGGGTACAGTCTTGTCACCAATTTCCTTGGCTACAAGAATGACTTCTACAGTTGTAGTAGGGGTGACTCATAGGGCACGCCAGTTTAAGATGAGCGTGTCAAAATGTAAATGAAAAGCAACGCAAGTTCCTTCACTAAAGCGGTAGTTATTAGCAGTGTTTGTCCTTAGTGGTTACGAGTACTTTTTAGGCTTTTTAATTATCTGCAGCCTGGTACCTGTCCTGGCCCTGAGCGCGTCTAAGCTATTGCGTCCTCGGCTCCGAGGGCCTGAGCGCCGCACCACTTATGAGTCAGGGATGGAACCGATTGGGGGTGCCTGGATTCAGTTCAACATTCGCTACTACATGTTTGCACTGGTCTTTGTCATCTTCGACGTAGAGACGGTTTTCTTGTACCCCTGGGCCGTCGCATTTAACCAACTAGGGTTGCTAGCTTTTATCGAAGCACTGGTTTTTATTGCAATTCTGGTGATTGGTCTAGTTTACGCTTGGCGTAAAGGAGCCTTGGAATGGTCATGAGTCCTAAAGATGCGGCTCAAAATGGCGCAATTTTGCAGCCAAATGAGCAAATTATCAATCCCATTGAGCGTCCTCAGGTGACGCAAGCGCTGTCTGAAAACGTCATCTTAACGACTGTGGATGACCTCTATAACTGGGCGCGCCTTTCTAGCTTGTGGCCCTTGCTATATGGAACTGCCTGCTGCTTTATCGAGTTTGCAGCTCTGATTGGCTCCCGTTTTGACTTCGATCGCTTTGGCTTGATTCCGCGTTCTAGCCCGCGCCAAGCTGATTTGATCATCACTGCGGGTACGATCAACATGAAGATGGCCCCTGCTTTAGTTCGTCTGTATGAGCAAATGCCCGACCCCAAGTATGTGATCGCGATGGGTGCTTGCACGATTACAGGTGGGATGTTTACCGTAGACTCGCCAACAACGGTGCGTGGTGTGGATAAGCTGATTCCTGTAGATGTTTATCTACCCGGTTGCCCGCCACGGCCAGAAGCAATCATTGATGCGATCATCAAACTTAGAAAAAAAATTGCCAATGACTCAATGCAAGAGCGCGGCAAGCAAAGCCAAACTCATCGCTATTACAGCATTCCTCACAAGATGAAGCAGGTGCCTGACATTACCACAGGAGCTTATTTGCAGGTTCCAACTCGTCAAGCGCCACCCAAGGAGCTTACAGAAGCGATGGGTCTGCCAGTGCCACCCGCTTTGAAGGCCGCAGAGAAGGAGGAATTGCGTCGTGGCTGAAGAATCTAAATCTCCTGAAAATGGAGCAGAACAATCTCAGGCAGCAGCTCCCATTGTCGAGGCGGGTAGAATCTCGAAATGGCTGAGTGAGAACGGATTTGAGCATGAGTCTTTAGGGCCTGACCACTCTGGTGTGGAAATGCTTAAGGTCGATCGCGATTTTCTGATTCCGATCGCGACTGCTCTTTATGCCTATGGGTTTAACTACCTGCGCTGTCAAGGTGGGTATGATTCTGGTCCTGGGCAAGAGTTGGTCAGCTTCTACGACCTGACTAAAGTTAGCGACTACAGCGATCGCCCCGATGAAGTGAGAATCAAGGTCTTTCTCCCTCGCGAAGATCCCAGAATTCCCTCCGTCTATTGGATTTGGAAAACCGCTGACTGGCAAGAGCGAGAAGCTTTTGACATGCTTGGTATCGTCTACGAGGGACACCCTGACCTAAAGCGCCTGCTGATGCCCGAAGATTGGGTGGGTTGGCCACTCCGCAAAGACTACATCTCGCCCGACTTCTACGAGTTGCAGGACGCTTACTAATTTGATGCTGCTAACAATCTGAACCTCTCCCCGCCTACGGCACCCCTCTCCTCGAAGGAGAGGGGATGGGGGTGAGGTTTTTTATTGATTTAAGCGCTTGCAGACCAGGCAATATAAGGTAGTTGAGCCGCAGTCGCTCGGATGTGATCAGCTTGGGCAACGAGTTGACCGCAAGCATCCCAAGTGCCACAGGTGAACATTTGTCGCGGTCCATCTGCCATAGAAACTGCAATGGTGAGGTCGCCACATTGTACTTGCATCGCTTCCAGGTCTACTTTGACTTCGGCTTCTGGATTGGTGGCGATCGCAGCTTGCAATTGCTTGGCGTCTTCTGGAGCCGCCATCACACAAGGTACTCCCAGCGCCACACAGTTGCCAAAGAAGATTTCGGCAAAGCTCTCACCTACGATCGCTTGGATACCCCATTTAGCCAGGGCTTGCGGTGCGTGCTCACGAGACGATCCACAACCAAAGTTGCCGTTCACGGCTAGAATCTTGGCTCCCTGATACTGCGGTTGATCAAAGGGATGCTGCCCTTGAGTTTGGGTGCGATCGTCTGCGAATACTTGTGCGCCAAGACCATCAAAGGTGACGCAGCGCAAAAACCGCGCTGGAATAATGCGATCGGTGTCAATATCGTTGCCAATGAGGGGCACACCCCGCCCTACTACTGCCTTAACTTCGCTACTCATGACAAGCTCCCCTACAGTAATTCACGAACGTCAGAAACTTTTCCTGTAACGGCAGCGGCTACCACCATCGCGGGACTCATCAACAAAGTACGACCAGAAGCCGAACCTTGACGACCTTTGAAGTTGCGGTTGGAGGAGGAAGCGCTAAGCTGACGGCCTTCGAGTTTGTCGGGGTTCATCGCGAGGCACATGGAGCAACCAGGTTCGCGCCACTCAAAGCCTGCTGCGACAAAAATCTTGTCTAGTCCTTCGACTTCTGCTTGCAGTTTCACACGCTCCGAGCCAGGAACGATAAAAGCTTTAACTCCTTCTGCAACTTGTCGCCCTTGGGCAAACTTAGCGGCTTCGCGTAAATCGCTGATCCGACCGTTGGTGCAGCTACCCACAAAGCAGACATCAACTTTGGTGCCTTGAATCGGCTGACCTGGTTGCAAATCCATATAGCGGTAGGCTTCTTCCGCGATCGCTTCTTCGTCAGCAGGTAAGGTGTCGGGTGTGGGAATCAGTTCGTTAATGGCGATGCCTTGACCGGGGGTAATGCCCCAAGTGATGGTGGGGGCAATGTCAGCTGCATCAAACACGACAACATCGTCATACTCGGCATCCGCATCACTCCGCAGGCTTTGCCACCAATCTACAGCTTTATCCCACGCTTCACTCTTAGGCGCAAAATCGCGGCCTTTAAGATATTCAAAGGTCACTGCATCCGGGTTGACGTAGCCACAACGGGCACCACCCTCGATTGCCATGTTGCAGACGGTCATGCGTTCTTCCATGCTCATGTCCTCAAAGGTGCTGCCCGCAAATTCATAGGCATAGCCTACGCCACCTTTGACACCTAGTTTCCGAATGATGTGCAGAACAACATCTTTGGCGTAGACTCCGGGCTTCAGGGGGCCATTGACTTCAACCTTACGGACCTTCAGCTTGGCGAGGGCCAATGTTTGGGAAGCCAACACATCTCGCACTTGGCTGGTGCCAATGCCAAAGGCGATCGCGCCAAAAGCTCCGTGGGTGGAAGTATGGCTATCTCCACAAGCGATCGTCATGCCTGGTTGAGTGAAGCCTAGTTCTGGAGCAATTACATGAACAATGCCTTGACTACCAGACCCAACGTTATAAAAACGAATCTTATGCTCGGCACAGTTTTGCTCTAGGGACTGCATCATTTCCTCGGCCAAGCTGTCGGCAAAGGGACGTGCTTGGTTCTCCGTTGGTACGATGTGGTCTACGGTGGCTACGGTTCGCTCTGGATACAGCACTTTTAGGCCGCGATCGCGCAGCATGGCAAAAGCTTGAGGGCTGGTGACTTCGTGAATTAGGTGCAGACCAATAAACAGTTGGGTTTGGCCTGAGGGGAGAATTCCAACGGTGTGTAAATCCCAGACTTTATCGAAGAGTGTGCCTTTGCTCATGCTGACGTTCGGTACTGAATGCACTAAAGGGTTAGTCCCTTATTGTAACGCAGAGCCAAGCTACCCTCTCAAGAAGGATTTTTGGCTCTTACTCATCAAATAAGTAATGAGGAATACACAAAACAAATTTCTGATTAACTTCTTAGATTATGAAGGGTGAATATATGGCATCAAAAATTGAGCAGTTACTGTTTGGTGATTATGGAACCCATGCAGTTACCTACTTTTCACTGTCAATAAATCAAGTAGTTGTGGAGATTGCCCCTTGGGTTGCTCTTACTTCCACCACTAAGGCAGTTTTTGAACAAGCGACATTACTATCAGTCTGGGCTAGTCCAGATGAGTCAGCCGAAGAATATGCCTTACCGTGGGACATTATTGAATTTGACAGCGCAGAGCAGCCTGACGGTCGGTGGAAGTTCGCGCTTCACTGTAGTAGTGTGGAACTTATTTATCTGGCTAACTTTCCACGCCAGACAAATAGCCTTCAGTAACAACAAGCGGTCTAAACTTATCCAACATACTGACGCTATTGCAAGATGCTTGTTAAGGGTTGTTCTTAAGACTAAATTTTAAGTGTTCTATCTTTTCAGTCATAGAGTTTCCAACACCGATCAAAACCCCGTGATGATCTTCACCTAGTAGCCACTCAAACTTTTTAGAGACGATGTAATATTCAAATCCATACATTTCTTTGATTACGTCAGTAATTGCTGCAATTGTCCCTTCGTAAAGCCAAAAGTTGCCTTGCCATTTTGTTCTTTTCCAGTCCTCAATAACGAACCAAACGTTCTCCTGTAGAGGTATAAACTCTTTCAATATTCCAGGTACATCTTCAAGCCAGATGGAGCAAAATGGTTCCTTGAAGGAATCCCACCACGCAGAGTAATTCAGTCCTTTTTTACCTAAGGTTATAAATCGATCGAGAATTGACACCAAGATCAGTTCATAGTCATGCGGACCAACTAGCCTGAAATCATCGGCAGGCAGGTTTAAGGCTTTTAGAACTTCGTCAATGTCTGCTCTGAAATCTGAATGTTGGGTCATACAGCGTACATACTCTCCTCAGCACTTAGTAGTAGCTTAAAGTAATTTAGTAAATTTATGTAACGATGAGACAATAGAATATACTCTCACTAAATTTTGTTTGTCATGCTGAAGAGTTTCAATTCACGCTTAGCAAATTGTTTTAATCAATCACTCGCGCGGATCAGTCGAAGGGCGATCGCCACAGTACTCTCCTTGTTAGTGGCGATCGCGCTCTGGATGCCTGGGGATGCCTGGGCACTGAACTCTAATCTGGGCGTCACGCTAGTTTCTCTGCAAGGAAATTTTGAGCAACTGGGCTTTCGGCTGGAACCTAAAACCGAGACGGCTTTTATTGGTAAATCTAAAGATGGCGTGGCCACAGTGCGCCTGAATGTCACACCGAAAGAGCTGGTGACTAACGCAGTTTTAGTGGTTCATAAGCCATTGACCAAGCAGAGAAAGCCGCAAACTCTGAACTACATGGAAGAGTTTTTGCAGGTGATGCTGCCCGACTGGAACGAAGCGCATGATTGGTTGGCTCAAGGAATTACAGATGCGACTGATTTTGGTTCTACGGATTTGGTGGTGGGCGATCGCCGCGTGTATCTGTTGATTCCCAAAACCAAAGAAGCACTGTTGCTGGCCGTAGATCCGCTAGATTATAAGCGCTAAATTATTCGGCTTCGGGGTCTATACCAAGCGCTCGTAACTTGGCAGCTAGGCGATCGGCTCGTTGGCTTTCCTGCTCTGCCTTCAGCCTTTCGGCTTCTATTTGAGTTTGAGATTGTGCTAGGGCTTGAGCCAGTTCTTCAGGGGCTAATAGTTTTTCGCCTGTGTCTTCGCGATAGAACGTGAGAAATTGGCCTTCTGGTTGTAAGCGCAATTGCAAAGGTTCGCTGCGCCCATCCGTAATGGGTTCGTAGACATCTCCTCGGAGACGATAGCCCTGAAGTTGGCCTTCTATCCATTCCCCTTTGGGGTCAAATAGCCAGTACTCTTGCACGCCTAGCTGCTCGTACAACGTTTTTTTGAAAATTTTGTCTTGTTCACGGGTGCCTTCGGAAGTTAACTCAAAAATCACCGAGGGCACTTGGCCTTCTTCCCAGATTTTGTAATTGTCCCGTCCACCGGGAGCCACATCAAAAATCACCATGACATCCGGAGCCACTCGCAGTTTGGGAAAACCTTGGGCGTAATAGAGAAACTGGTTAGCGAGAACGGTGGCTTGCCGACCTGCTAAATATTGCCGCAACACTTCCAAGGTGACGAGTAGGGCGTAGAAATGCACATAGGTTTCGGCCACAAGCTCACCATCAGAACTGGGGTAAACAATACTTGTGGATTGTGGGGTGGTTGTTAGAGAAGTCATAGTGCGCCTATAAATGGCCTTAAACACAAAATTTCTCAACGCAGCGGGCAAAAATTTCTACGCCCATACCTAAAGCGGTTTCGTCAAAGTCGAAGCGGGGATGGTGGTGGGGGTAGGCTAAGCCTTTGTGAATATTGGCGGAACCGAGGAAGAAGTAGCAACCAGGAACTTGCTGCAAGAAGAAGGACATATCTTCACCACCCATTGTTTGGCATTCTGGAACAATGCCCACCTCTGCCTCAACTACATTTTCCGCCACAGAACGAACCAGGTCTGCGATCGCCCCATCATTAATCACAGGCGGGTACAGAGATTGATAATTCAACTCGTAGCTGGCTCCATGACTTTGACAAATCCCTGCAATAATCTGCTCAATCCGCTGACTGAAAAAGCCTGCTAGTGCTGGATTGAAGTAACGTACCGTGCCGCTCATTTTGGCTGAGGCCGCGATGACATTGGTGGCGGTGCCTGCATGGAGTTCTCCCACGGTCACTACTGCGGAATCAATCGGGTTGACGTTGCGGGCAACAATGGTTTGCAGAGCGTTGACGATTTGAGCACTAACTACAATTGAGTCTATAGTTTGGTGGGGAATGGCACCGTGTCCGCCTCGACCTTGAATGGTGCAACGAAATAGTTCTACAGCTGCCATCAGTGCCCCAGTTCTTACACCAACCGTTCCTAGCGGCAAGTTATTCCACAGGTGCAGACCCACGATCGCATCAACCGTTGGGTTTTGCAGCACTCCTGCCTCAATCATGGGCTGTGCGCCGCCTGGGCCTTCTTCGGCGGGTTGAAAAATAATTTTTACCGTACCCGCAAAGCTACCTCGATGTTGAGAGAGATGGTAGGCAGTGCCAAGAGCGATCGCGGTATGTCCATCGTGACCACAGGCATGCATCAAGCCATCATGTTGCGATCGGTAGGGCACCTCATTTTCTTCTTGGATTGGTAGGGCATCCATGTCGGCCCGGATCGCCAAAACTTTCTGATTTTGGATTTTGGATTTTGGATTTTGGATTGCTTCGGAAGTCGCTTTGGTACCTGCGATCGTAGCGACGATTCCGGTTTGGGCAATTCCGGTTTGATGGTCAATGCCCCATTCAGTTAGCTTTTGGGCCACAAATTCTGCCGTTAGTTTCTCACGAAAGCCTAGTTCTGGTCGCTGGTGTAGCCGTCTGCGCCACTCTACTAGCTGGGGTTGCAACGACTGAATAGCTGGCCGAATCCGAGATTGATCGACGGGAAGTGGGCTTAAAGAAGTAGAAACCATAGGGCAAAGGTGGCTTGCGGCTGAATTACAAAGAAGAATGATCGGGAGGCGTTAATACTTAGGGTGCCCATCTGTCTTTATAGTAAAGCGTGAAGCTAGTTTGCCAATTTGCTCACTTCTTACCCTTAGCTAGCAAGGAAAGCGATCGCCCGACTCCCAATTAATTACACGGCCTTCCAGATATGGTCTTGAATCTGAAAGGTGACTGTGGTGGCTTGAGTACTTAATTGGTAACTGTTTGAAATAGTTTGATGCTTACGAATATAAATCAATATTTTGGGGAATATCACTTTACTCAAATACAACAGTGCGATTGCTGTAGACCAACACCCAATTTTCTAGATGTAGGCGCACCGCTCTAGCCAAAACCACGCGCTCCAAGTCTTTGCCCTTGCGGATTAAATCACCCACATCATCGCGATGGCTGACTCGCACAACATCTTGCTCAATAATCGGTCCTGCATCTAAGTCTTCAGTCACGTAGTGAGATGTAGCCCCAATGATCTTGACCCCACGCTTGTAAGCCCGTTGGTAGGGATTGGCTCCCGCAAAAGCAGGCAAGAAAGAGTGATGAATATTAATTACTTGAGGAAAATTAGAGATAAAGTCAGCGCTCAAAACTTGCATGTACTTAGCTAGCACCACTAAATCAATCCGGTACTGTTGCAGTAAGGCTAGCTGCTGGTTTTCTTGCTCCGCTTTATGCTCTTTGCTGATCGGAATGTGATGATAATCGATACCAAATTGCTCAGCGATCGCGCCCAAATCTGGGTGGTTGCTAATAATCAGCGGAATCTCAGCCGCAAACTCTTGCGCCCGTTGTCGCCAAATTAAATCAAACAAACAATGGTCTTGGCGGCTCACCCAAATAGCCATCCGAGGCACCGTATCCGAAAAGTGTAAGCGCCAATTTGCTTGTAAAGGTTGAGCGATCGCATTAAAAGCAGGCCCAATTAGATCACGGGGTAAATTAAACCCTTCTAGTTGCCACTCAATCCGCGTCAGAAATAACCCCGCTTCAAAATCGGTATGCTGGTCAGCATGAATAATATTACCGCCATTGGCATAAATAAAATTGGCAATTTTTGCGACGAGTCCCCTTTGGTCAGGACAGGAAATTAAAAGAGTAGCGGTAGGACTGGTCATGTAGAGATTCGGACTGAATAGGGTGCAAAACTAAAAAGGGGTGCACTCTGGTCCGCCCCTTCATCATTACCAAAAATAAAACGCTTAGCGACTATTCTGTTGGAGGAGCAGGAGCAGGGGAGACACTGGCATCAGGACTAGTTGACAGGGTAGGACTCGCACTGTCTGTCGCAGGATCGGACTCAGGGCTAGGGCTGGCAGTCCCCGCCGCAGGATCGGACTCAGGAGTGGGGCTAGCATTCCCCGTCGCAGGAGATGCAGCAGGAGATGGAGTGGGAGCTTCTGAAGTTGCTTTCCACTCCGAGAGCGGGCGACTCACAGCATTGTTAAAGTCTGGAGACACTAACAAAACGGATAACTCTGGCGTACCAGAAGCTACTGGATCAGCTTGAGCGTACCAAAAGCTCTGATTAAAGTCAGGCTTACCCAAAATGAAACGGTGAGTTTTCTGATTATTTAGCTTCACCTCAATCGTCGCTGTGGGTTGATCCAAGCCAAAGTCAGCCTTCTGAGTTGCAGGCGCTTTAATCGTGCGATCGCTCCGTCCAGTTGCCAGCAAACTCAGCAAAAAAGCCACCGAAGCATCATTCGCCGGACCCGTTTCTGGCGCTTTCAACAGCCATTGAGACTGAGGTTGCTTCGCCTCAGATTGCTTCTCTGTTAGTTTCTGTGTTGATTTCTCCGTCTGTGGGCCTAGAGATGCAGACGTACCAGACTTTGCCACAGAAGAAGGGGTTTTGACAAACTCCAGCGTTTGCCCTGCTGTTGTTAGCGTCAAAGCCTGAACTTGCGACTCCTCAAAGGCAAAAATCTGCTGACCCGACGCTTGCGCTTGCTGCTCTTGACCCCTGCCACCCCCACGAATTTCATAAAAGTAGACAAAGCCCCCCAACCCACAAGCTAGTAAGAGCAAAATCAAAGTTTTCGACTTCAGCTTCATATCCCCATTTTGGATTTTGGATTTTGGATTTTAGATTTTAGATTCTGAATTGAAAGTCAAACCTTCCTGTCAAAGTTCCACAGTGCCTTCAACCCACTTTTGGAGGGGGTCTGGGGGACGCAACCGTCCCTCAGCGGGGGTTTGGGGGCGAGTGCCCCCAAGGCTCGGGTTTTTTACACAGATTTAATCACTATCGTCGCTGCCACCACATCACCCCAGCAGCCCCAAAACCCAGTAAAGGCAAAATAGCCAGCGACAACCAACCCACCAAATTAGCCTGCTGCGCCGTCATCGTAATTCGACGGTTCTTGTCCTCCTTCGGACGAATCGATAAAACCTGGTCATCCCGCTTGCTGAGCCAACTCACCGAATTAAGGAAGACATCGCCATTCAACTGCTGACCAAACAAACCATCCGTAGCAAACCTAGAATTACCTACCACAACCAACCTAGCTTCAGATGGCTTTTTATCGGCTTCAGAAGTGGTTGGGGAAGGACTAGGGCTAGGGCTCGGACTGGCAATTGGAGAAGCCGATGGACTAGCAACTGGGCTAGGTGAGGGAGAGGGCTGAGTAGGTGTCGTCGGCTGAGCCGTCTTGCTTAGCGCGACACCCAACATCAAAGGCCCTTGGCGATCGCTCCCCGGATTAAACTCCAAGTTTTGATTTTTAGGCTCACTCTCTGCCCAACTCTCAGGACTCGTCACCAACAAAGGAGTTTCCTGCACCCCAGGAATCGGAGTCATTTGAATGGGTCTTGCGATCGGATAAATCGAATAGCGATTGCCAAAATCTTTAGTAATCGGGTGATCGCCATACTGGTTCACCACAGGAGCCGCTGGGCCAAACTCAACCGTTTGCTGAGCCGAAGCATTGATCGCAAGTCGGTTGTCTAGCGTCACGCCCCAATTTTTCAGCAAGCTGTCTAGCTTCGGATCTACATTGGGGTCAATCATCAGCAAGACACTACCCCCCTGTTGCAAATAAGCGTTCAGCTCTCTGACTTCTTTGTCAAACAAAGCTTGCTTAGGGCCAGCCACGACCACAGCTGCCGCATCCTCAGGCACAGTCAGTTGTTCCACCAAGTTCAGGGGTTCACTAACAAAGTTTTTCTCCTGCAACAAAGCCTTGGCTTGAGCTAAACCCCCTTGGCTCCCCTCTAAGGGAGACTCCCCATGACCTTGCAAGAAATAAATTTTCGCTTGGCGATCGCTCGTGATCTGCTCAATCGCATTAGTGAGCCGCCCTTCCACCAAACGCTCGCTCTTGAGGTTTTGCAGAAACTGACGTTTTTGGCCTGCCTCAAGATAAACATCGCCCACATCCTGAATGCCAAAAGATTGCGCTAATCCTGGTTGGGCTTGCGGATCAACCAGCTCGAAATTAAATTGTCTGGATTGACGCTTATATTGATCTAGCAAAGCTTGAGTTGGCCCAGAGTTCGGATTAGGACTGTTCGGGTCCATAAATACCCAAACTTTCACAGGTTGGGGCAAGCGTCTCAAGATCGCCTGTGACTGGGGAGCGAGGGTATAAAGTTGGTTTTCAGTCAGATCAATCTGGTTGGCATAGCGGACTCCTAGGAAATTAATCAAACCGAGGATGACCACAACTGCCAAAGTTGAGAGGAGTGCATTGGTACTGGCTTGAGTCGAGCGTCTGCCCCAAAACCCAGAACCTGGTTGGCTTTGTAGCACTAACCATACACCAATCAACACGATGCCAGCGATCGTCAGACCGACAGGCACAGCACCCCAATTTCCAGACACAGCTCCGGCTGATAAGCCTATAACTACCAGTACTGGCCCAGCCCAGAAGAGCCATTGCCAAGATTGCTTGAACGATTTCCAGGTGGTAGGAATTTGTTTCATCGAATTCTACTCAACCCTTAACAGGGATAGTACTTGCAAGTGGCCTTAGCCAGCGCCCTACTCAACGGAGATGCAGGTGCAATGGCTGGATTAAGAGCGCTGAAATCTTAACGCTTCAATAGACTGGGCGGTCAAAAAGAGTCCCAAAATAATGTAGCTGACAAATAAAATTAAGCCGCTAGTGTTAACTACGCCGCGAACTAAATCCCCGTAGTGCTTCAGCAACGATAAATGACCGATCGCCTCACCGACAGGGCCACCTATGCCAGTGGCGATCGCTTGGATCGACCAGAGAAACAAAACCAGCGCAAATGTCAGAACGGCAGCCAAAATACTACTTTCGGTCAACGAAGATAGAAACATACCTAAAGACAACACTGCCGCTGCCATCAGAATTAAGCCGCCGAATCCCGTCAACAATAGGGTCGGGTTTACGGGAGGATTTGCGGCACTCAAAGTAATCGCTTCGTAAACTAGTAAGGGCAGCACTAAGGTAATGAAAAAAGTCAGAACCCCCAGCAGCTTGCCTAGAGAAACCACCCAATTTGTGACGGGAGAGGTAGCCAGCAGCTCTAATGTGCCTCGCTTGCGTTCCTCGGCGTAAAGCCCCATCGACAAAATTGGCAAAATGAACAGAGACAAAACTCCCATCAAGCCTAAAAAAGCTTGAATCAAGGCATAAGCCGCATCAAAGGGTTGCCCAATTTGATCCGCAGCGGCGGCAGTTTGCAAAGTGTCTTGCAAGGCAATCACAAAGAAAAAGCCTGATAAGAGCCAAAAGATGCCCGCGATCGCATAAGCCAAGGGAGAGGCAAAGTACCCCTGCAACTCCTTGCGGTAAATCGCCACAATATTGCTAAGAATGACCCGCATTACGCTTCCTCCGATTCTGCTGGCTCAGGCACGACAGCACTAGATACCACAGGTGCGTCCTCAATGACTGGCTCTGCCTCTGGCTGAGATTCAAATTCTTCTGCGCTCGGTTCCAGCGCTTTGTCTTCGGTCATCGTTAGCTGCAAGAACACATCCTCTAGGCTGGCCTTAGTCCGTCGCATTTCGTAAAGACCTAAACCTGCCCCTACGATCACAGCAGCAATATCGCGACCCGGATCGCTATCGGCTTCAGCAACCACTCGCACCCGACAGCGCTGAGGTGTTGGTGCCTGGTCTGCTACGTCTTCGATTTGGATCGGTTCCACCAAGCGCACGCCGGAAATTGGTTGTACCAGTTGTTGCAAAATGTCTACGTTACCATTCACCTCCAGCTCATACCCGGATCCAGCATTGAGCTGCGCCATCAGGTTTTCTGGACTGTTCGTTGCTACAACTCGCCCTCGATTAATAATGGCGACGCGATTACAGGTCATGCTGACCTCAGGCAAGATATGCGTGGAGAGAATTACTGTATGAGTCCCTGCTAAGTTCTTGATTAAATTACGCACTTCAATAATTTGGCGAGGGTCTAAGCCTACCGTTGGCTCATCCAAAATAATCGCTGGAGGGTCATGAACGATCGCCTGGGCAATGCCAACTCGTTGACGAAAGCCTTTAGACAGCTTGCGAATTAAGGTTTTGCGTTTCTCAACCAGGCTGCAACGTTCCAGAGCCGATTGGACTTGCCGAGAGCGATCGCCAGCACTCACTCCCTTAATCCGAGCTACAAAATAGAGGAACCCCTCCACCGTCATTTCTGGATAGAGCGGGGGAGTTTCAGGCAGATAGCCAATGCGTTGTCTCACCGCCATCGAATCTTCGTAGACATCGTAGCCCGCGACTCGCGCACTCCCACTCGTTGCAGGTAGGTAGCCAGTCAGAATCCGCATGGTGGTGGTCTTTCCAGCCCCGTTTGGCCCCAGAAAACCCAAGATTTCTCCCGGTTCTACCGCAAATGTCACATCTTGAATCGCAGGGGTTGAGCCGTAAACCTTGCTCAACTGTTCAACTTCAATCATGCAAACTTCACTCCCAGGAGTTGTTCATTCCGATGGTCACCCTGATGCACAGTAAACCTCACTCACCTCAGCTTTGCCTTGTAGGTCAAGGCTCTAACGCCCTATTGAATGTAGCGTTTACTTGTGACAACCCAATGGCTCAGAGATGAAACTCAGTTGACGCAAGCCGACTCTTTCAACTTGCTCTAGAAAGTAATGCACCTTGCAGTCTGGCAGAATACCAAAATCTGGGATCAACTGCAATGAATTGCAGCCTCGATCGCCACCTGGAGAGCAATCCAGTCTGTCTGCTTAAGCCTACAGTGGCTGCTTCGCTGGCACCCCAATTGCCCTTGGAAATTCACTAGGCGTTTGAGCCACTTTGCGTAAGTAGAGGCAGTGCCGCATGCTATGGCTGACCGGGGTGTTGCATTCCTCGATCGCCGCGATCGCTCCCCCTAACTGAGCCACCGCTGGGCGCAATGCTTCAGTTTCCTCAACAGTCCACTGACCGCGATAGAGCACCGCTTGTCCTTCTAATTTCAACAAGGGCAAGGCGTACTCAGCACAAACAGAAACTGACCCCACCGCCCGAATCAGCGCCAAATCATAAGCTTCCCGGTGCTCAGGCAACTGCCCTACCTGTTCTGCTCGGTCTACTAAAGTTGTAATATTTCCCAGCCCCAACGTCGTTGCCAGCGTTTGCAGAAAAGTAACTTTCTTCTGAGTTGAATCCAACAGGGTCACTTGCCAATCGGGACGAGCGATCGCCGCTGGAATACCAGGAAACCCGCCGCCAGTGCCGATGTCAATTACACGAAAGGAGGAAGCACGGAAGGATGAAGGAGGAGGGATGAGGGATGAATTTGGCTCTTCTTCATCCTTTCCTTCGGAATGCTGCGCGAACATCCTTCCGTTTTCATCCTTCAAAAAGGGTGCTAGGCCGCGTAACGAGTCCCATAAGTGCTTTTCCCAAAACTCGGTTGGCTCGGTAATGCGGGTGAGGTTTAACTGGCGGTTGCCGTCTAGGATGAGGTTGTAAAGCTGTTGTAACTGCTGCTGCTGCTGAGAGGTGGGCTGCCAATGGAGAGTTTCTTGCCAAACAGCGGCCATTTCCGGCAAATTCACGGTTTCAAGATCCAATTCAAGACCCAACATTAAATTAATTTTGTACGACGGATTGAGGTGGCTTTGCTTTCATTTCTAGCACTTGGCGATCCGCAGGTTGCAATTCGCCGTGGTTGAGGGTCCAACAGCGGTCAGCGATCGCCAGCAAGTCACCCGCATCGTGGGTCACGATCAATAGACTCCAATGGTCTTTGAGACGTGCCAATAAATTGACTAACTGCCGTCGCATGGACCAATCTAGCCCAGCCGTCGGTTCATCTAGCAATAATAAGTAAGGTTGCCGAATTAATTGCACAGCTAGGGCTAGGCGTCGCTGTTGTCCACCACTCAGCGAATGAGGCGATGTGTGTAACGGCAAGTGCCCCAAACCCACCTCTGACAAAGCCTGATTCACCTTTTCTGTCCCTAGCTCTGGATGACCGAGACGCAGTTCTTCTAAAATGGTGGCTCCACAAAAATGCCGTTCTGGAAACTGGAAGACAAGGCCACCTAGTTGTTGCAGATGCGCTGGCGTTAGTTCCTGCTCTCGCCACAGGATGTCCCCTGAAGTTTTTTCCGCTAACCCCGCCAAAATTTCTAGAAGTGTACTTTTTCCCGAACCACTGGGGCCGATGATCAAGCCCATTTGCTGGGGTGCTAGCTCCAAGTTGATTGATTTGAGGATGGCTGTAGGGGTAGCAGTCGGATGATAGAGCAGGTTTTTGAGATAGAGCATTAACGGTTTTACCAGCAAAGAGCAAAGTCAATCGTGCTAGAAGGGAAGTTGCAAACGCCAGACTTGGACTGTAGTGAGGCAGTCGTAATTCTGTTTCAACTGTGGCAAATGTGGCAAATTCAGCCTGCCCACCGACCAGTCTAACTGGAACCCAAACCAAATGACTGCGTCAAGTTTATGCAGCTAGCTGAACCCTTAAGCGGTAGGCGATCGCACCTGAACAGGGCGCTTCTAAATCCTTGGGATCAACTGCCATGAGCGATTTTGACTCATTGGTAGCCATCCTAGGCTTTAGAGCATTTGCAAGCAGAACGAATTTGAGGAACGTTTTGAGAGGCTCCATTATGACGAATATGCCGATTGCTTCTAGGAGTGTTGGGACTCCTGTCCAACCCTGTCCCTCTAGGATGCAATGCCAAAGCCGCCCTGTTTCTGCTTCCCGGCAGATCGTTTCTGCCATTGCGGGTACTGCGGCGATCGCCCTTAGCCTATGGGGCAATCCTGCCTTTGCAGGCGATCCCTTCCGTACCACTAACCCACATGCAATTGGCAAGAATACGGAAGCAGCCTTTAAAGCAATTTTTGAGCAGGGCGATTACCAACGGGCCAAAAAATATCTTTCCCAAGCTGAAGCCAATGAGCCACTCAGCTATGCCATGAAAGCGTCTTTAGCCTACATGGAAAAAGATTGGAATGCCTTGCAAACCAACGCGACCAAGACTCGTGAAACCGCTGAGCAGTTGCGTAAAACTGATCCCCTACGCGGCAACTTGTATGTCGCAGTGGGCGAATTTATGGAAGGCGCTTATATCGTCTCTCGTGAAGGCACAGTGCGAGGCACCCCTCAAGCCCTAAACAAGCTACAACGAGTTTTTCAGTCGTTGAATGCGGCAGAAAAGGTCAACTCTCAAGACCCAGAGCTTAACTTAGTCAAAGGGTTCATGGATTTGATGTTGGCGGTTAACCTCCCCTTTGCTAATCCAGCCGATGCCGTGGAGCGATTAAACAAATACGCTCAGCCTCGCTACTTAGCTTACCGGGGAATTGCCATCGGCTACCGAGATTTGAACCAACAGACGAAAGCTCTAGAGTTTGTGGACCAAGCCCTAAAGTTGACCCCTAACAACCCAGATCTGTACTACCTCAAAGCTCAAGTTCTAGTTAAGCAGGGCAAAAATCAGGAAAGCCTAGGATTCTTCCAAAAAGCCTTGGATAAAAACGCTCAACTACCTCGCCAACTGCGCAACCAAATTGCCTATGAGCGCTGTCGCACTGAGTTCCGCATTGACCAAAAAGCGCGCCCTTGCGATGCCGAACTAAAAAAATAAGGCGCGATCGCTCAATACTTACCCAATAAATCACTCAACAAAACTTCTCAGGTGCCACTGTGGCACCTTTTTTGTGGCCTGGTTGCTCTGGAAATGGCTGCCCTCAATACAGGGGGCTAAACTTGCTGCGGTATTCTGGAATGGCTTAGCTTGCAGATAGCGATCGCTTAAGCCACGCCCCATTCACTCGATTTTGAAACAAAATGCAGGTACAGTTTCGCGAGTTCGATCCCTTTAATGTCTGGATTTGGTTAGAGTTTAGCCTCAACCCCTCCGAAATGGAAAAACAGTACGTAGAGGAAATCATCAACTCCTGGTTTTTTCTGGGGAAGTTAGGCGGGTTTAATGCCGAAAACCTCCAGGTGCAAGACGTTGGTTTAGAAATCAGCTACATGAACTACAACCAGGATGCGGCTGAAGATAGCTTCATGGCCTTGATGCACAACGTCGGAGAAGTGGAATACGAAAGCAACTGGGCACGCTGCTGGTTCGACCTAGGCACCAGTGATGCGATCGCCCTAGATATTTTAGTGAACTCCTTGAGACAATTCAGCAAAGACTACGTAGAAATCAAAACCCTGATTATTGGCGGGGAGAATGAAGACTGGCCCATCCCCGAAAGTCGGAAGCGGGAGTACTCAGAATACGACGATAATTGATCAGCTAAATAGGCTCTGTGATTAGTGATACACAGGCCAGCTAGTTTGGCATCGCTTTTGCATCCCCATCTCTAGGAATTATGTACGGAGTCAATCAAATTCGCGTGTTAGCTTTAGGGCTGATTCAAGACCGTCAGGCTGCTGCGGCTGAGAAAGGCGATCGCATCTTCGTCTCAGAAGGATACGACCCAGTCAAGCAAAAAACTTTCTATCGAGCTTTAGGAGGCGGCGTAGACTTTGGCGAAACCAGCCTGATCGCTTTGCAGCGAGAATTTCAAGAAGAAATCCAAGCAGAGCTGGCCAATATTCGTTACTTAGGGTGTCTAGAAAACTTATTTGTGTTCGATGGCCGATCAGGTCATGAGCTGATTCAACTCTACAAGTGTGACTTTGCTGATCCCAAGTTCTACGAGTTGGATGAACTGATTTTTGTGGAAGGCGATCGCCAGAAAAAGGCTCTTTGGGTCGAGAGCGATCGCTTCAAATCTGGGGAACTAACCCTGGTTCCAGAGCAGTTTTTTGATTATCTCTAACCCTCCAACTCACCCCTAAACTCCCAAAATATCAAGGGCACCCACAAGAGGTGCCCCTGCCAGGTTAGGCGTAGCTTTAACCCATAAAACTAGAAAGCTAGAAAAGCAGTAGATTAGCGAAACATACTACTAAGTGAGCTGTCTTCGTGAATTCTCCAAATTGCCTCACCTAAGATATTGGCCACCGAGAGTACCGTCAGTTGATCAAAACGACTGGTGTCAGGCACTGGGATGGTATTGGTGACAATTATCTCCTCAAACAAGCCACTAGAGAGCCGCTCGATCGCTGGGGGTGAAAAAACAGCATGGGTAGCGCAAGCATAAACTTGACGCGCCCCTTCCTTGCGCAGGAGACGGGCTCCCTCACAGATCGTGCCCGCAGTATCGATCATGTCATCCACCAAAATGGCAGTCTTACCAGCAACGTCTCCAACTACATTCATCACTTCTGCAACATTATGAGCTTGACGACGCTTATCAATAATGGCGAGGGGAGCATCATTAAGCTTTTTAGCAAAAGCTCTAGCCCGTGCCACTCCACCGACATCTGGCGAAACGACCACAACATCTGATAAATTCTTACTCGCTAAATAATCAAACACCACTGGCGAACCATAGACATGATCGCAGGGAATATCGAAATAACCTTGAATTTGGGCTGAGTGCAGATCCATCGCTAAAATTCGATTCGCGCCAGCTTGAGTAATTAAGTTAGCCACAAGCTTGGCTGTAATGGACTCTCGCCCCGCAGTTTTACGGTCTGCTCTAGCATATCCATAGTAAGGAATCACAGCGGTAATTTGCCGAGCCGAAGCTCGTCGGCAAGCGTCCACCATGATCAGTAACTCCATCAGGTTATCGTTAACCGGTTGGCATGTTGGCTGAATTAGATAGACATCACACCCTCGAATCGATTCCTGAATTTGGATATAAAGTTCTCCATCGGCAAACCGTTTACGGACCATGGGTCCTAGGTCCATGCCTAAGTAGCGAGCAACTTCTTGAGAGAGCGGTACATTAGCAGAGCCAGAAAACAACCGCAGACGACTATTGTCAGAAATAGTCGGCAGAGTTGGGTGAAGAGTCAAAGTTGCAGAACGGATCACAACAGGCCCCCGAAGCGCATTCATCGCAATATTATCATTCCGATCCAAAATCAGCCTCCAAAAATTCCCTGAATTAGGTGTAGCAATGGAGAGCAATTTTTGCGGAATCTGACTAGGAATTGTCGCACAAGAGTGGAGAAGGAAACTAGCGATTTTTGGCTGAAGAATCTGCAGATCAATGAGAATTTCAGAGAAACTTGCAGATTGGTAGAAGTCAATAGCTGCGTTCACTTCCCAGCGGAATAGCCAGTGAGCAAGCTAAAATTGATCACCTAGCTGGTGTAGGCACATTCTTCATTCATACTTGCAGGAAAAATTCCGTCGAGTTTGTTGAGGAAACAGGGGCAAACCGCTCTACTTTAAGTAGGGCGAAAAATTTCTTCTAAAGGTGACGTTATGAGCTTGAAAGATCGCATTGGTGAAGATATTAAAGCGGCAATGAAATCTAAGGAGAAAGTTCGCTTAGAAACGATTCGCAGTATTAAAAAGGCATTGTTAGAAAAGGAAGTCAGTCTGAGACCTACTGGGCAGACAGAGTTGACAGAAGCCCAAGAAATGGAGTTAGTGCTACAACAAGCCAAACAACGCCGTGATTCGATCGAACAATACCAGCAAGCGGGACGCACTGACCTAGCTGAGCAGGAAGCGCAAGAACTGGCAATTCTAGAAACTTACTTGCCGACCCAACTCTCGGATGATGAGTTAAGTCAGGCCATTGATGAAATTATTACAGAGGTAGGAGCAACTTCACCGAAAGATCTCGGTAAAGTTATGGGGGCCGCTATGCAACGACTCAAAGGCCAAGCAGATGGCAAGAAGATTCAAGAGCTAGTGAAAGCGAAGTTGAATTGATAGGCTGTTGTGACAATAAAGCTGACCTTGGCTACAGTTAAAGTTGTCAGCTTAGCCACCACCCTACTACACGCTGTTTGTCACAATGGATCGGTTTATCACAATGGACTACGGTTTGGTTTATTTACAGTCAATAACAGCTGGGTGCTAGGGTGAGCGTGTGGTGTCTCTGCTGCAATCAATTCAAGGCCATCTAACCTGCTATGCAACCGCCAATTCCAATCGGGACTATTCTACAAAACCGTTACCGCTTGATTAGCATTCTGGGCCAGGGTGGATTTGGCCGAACTTATTTGGCAGAAGATCAAGGGCGTTTTAATGAGCGCTGTGCCTTAAAGGAGTTTATTCCGGCTCAGTCTAGTCCGTATGCTTTAGAGAAATCTAAGGAATTGTTTCAGCGAGAAGCAGCAATTCTATATCAAATTCAGCATCCGCAGGTGCCGCAGTTTCGAGCGACGTTTGAGCAAGATCAGCGTCTCTTCTTGGTTCAGGACTATGTTGAAGGCAAGACTTATGGCACGCTAGTCCAGGAGCGGACAGCCCAAGGTTATCCTTTTTCGGAATCAGAGGTAATCCAATTACTGCGACAAATTTTGCCTGTCTTGGCTCACATTCACAGCAAGGGGATTATTCACCGAGATATTGCGCCTGATAATTTGATTTTGCGCGAAAGTGACCACCTGCCAGTCTTGATTGATTTTGGGGTGGTGAAAGACCTGGCGACTCGGATTCAATCTCCAGAGACGGTGCCACAAGCAACTACGGTTGGCAAGTTTGGCTATGCCCCCAGCGAACAGATGCAGACGGGGCGGGCTTACCCCAGCAGTGACCTCTATTCTTTGGCGGTACTAGCTATAGTTTTGCAGACGGGGAAGGAGCCACAAGAACTTTATAACGAAAGTACTCTGACTTGGCACTGGCAAGATTTGACCAAGGTTAGCCCTGGCTTGGCTCAGATCTTGAACCAAATGCTGAGCTATAAACCGGGCGATCGCTATCAATCTGTAGCTGAGGTGGTTCAAGCACTACAAGCTTTGACTCAGCCCACGGTTGTCTCGCCGCCTGCCCCGCCCCCTCCCTATCCGGGACAGCCCCCATCTCCCCCACCTCCACCCCCAATCCAAGCACCGCCGCCTGCTAATCCTCCTACCCAATCACCTCCTCAAACACCGCCACCGCCAGTGAATCCCAACCTGTCTCAGGTGGCAACGGTGGCAGTGGGTCGGAGACCAGATCCGGTCAATCCTAATGCCATCAATCCCAATAGTGATCCCAGCCGGACCAATCCTGTAATTCCAGTTCCTTCGAGTGGTCCGTCTTGGGAAAATCCCTGGGCGATTGCAGCAGTTGGAACAGCTTTAGCTTTGGCAGCAGGGCTAGGGTCTTGGGCTCTAGTCACTTCTCTACTTCGTTCTCCTGAAGATCCGGTTTCCCCAACTCCTACCGTTGCCATTAGCCCTAGTCCCACGCCTAGCCTCACGCCTACCACGCCCACCCCTACGCCTAGCCCTACGCCTAGCCCTACGCCCACCCCTAGCCCCGTACAGTTCAGCCAACGGTTAAATGTTACTCCTGGCGAACAGAACACGGTTCAAGGTGGATTGAAAGCCAACGAAACCATTAGCTACATCGTGCCAGGGCAGCAAAATCAGACCCTCAGTGCTTATTTAGGGGGTGAAGGGATTTTGATGAGCGTGTTAGGCCCAAATCAGAATCCAGTTAATAATCGCGCCAGACGGGTTTCGGCGTGGGAAGGAACGCTGCCTTATACCGGAGACTACTACATTCAACTGAGCCCAGTGCGAGGTATTGCTCAGGCCGATTATGAGTTGGAGTTAAACATAAGTAACCCGGCTGAGCCGACACCAACTCCCAGTCCTACTCCTAGCCCTACCCCCAGTCCTACTCCTGCCACTGTTGACGTGGAACGAGTCAGTTTTCCGGCAGGTGCAACAGCGACACAAGTGTCGGGCCAGACTAATCCCACGACAATCAAGCGCTATTTAGTCACAGCTCAAGCAGGACAAGTACTCAATGTAGAAATTGTCGATGGTGCAGCTACACTCGACATTCGCTACCCGGATGGCCGATTGGTAGAGGACGCTTCTGGCATTGTTTCCTGGCAATCTCAGCTTTCGACCGATGGGGATTACCAAATTGATGTGATCGCCGCTCGTGATACTAACTTTACGCTCGCTGTCAGTGCCCAGAATGCGGAACCATCGCCCTAGCTGTTGTCGAGATGACGAGGTTTGGCGCAAACTAACTGTCTGTAGGGAGGGGCGGTAAAGTATAGTTTGAGACTGCCGTTGACTTTGTAATTAATAGAGATACTATTTCACTTCCCTTGAACGCACTACTTATTGCTGGAACTGATACTGACGCAGGTAAAACTGTCCTGACCAGTGCCCTTGCTGCTTATTGGCAGACTTACTGCACTTCACGCAGTTTAGGGATCATGAAACCGATTCAATCGGGTGTGGGCGATCGCGAACTCTATATCCGCCTCTTCAACCTCAATCAATCGGCTGACGAAATTACCCCGCTCTACTTTCAAGCTCCTCTAGCGCCACCCCTGGCTGCGGATCGAGAAGGTCGTCGCATTGAGCTAGAACTGGCTTGGAAAGGCTTAGAATCGCTGCGACAGCAACGGGATTGGGTGTTAGTAGAATCTTTGGGCGGTTTGGGTTCTCCCGTAACTCACGAAACCACTGTGGCAGATTTAGCTTGGGATTGGCGACTGCCGACTGTACTAGTGGTGCCTGTGCGCTTAGGAGCGATCGCCCAAGCGGTAGCCAATGTCGCTTTAGCACGCCAAACGCGGGTACACCTTAAAGGGATTGTGTTGAATTGCACTCAACCTCGGACACAACAAGAAATAGAGGATTGGGCACCTACAGATTTAATTCAGTCTTTAACTAACGTGCCAGTTTTGGGCGTTATTCCTTACTTGAGCGATGTAACAGATTTGGCAAAGTTAACTCAAGTGGCAGCTAATTTAGACCTAGAGCGACTGATGCCAATTTTTACCCCACTCGGGGAATTTTCAGGAGTAGGCGAGTAGTAAGCGATCGCGACTGATTCTAACTAAAGTTTTACTGAAACTATTTATCTATTTGCATCCTACTCAACTCTCAGGAAGTGACCAATCGGCGCTAAATTAGTTGAATAAGCGTTTAGCAGTGACCTGCCCAGCGGTTAACCTGAGCCACTGGCCCCCATTCGCAGAGGCGACCATGCCAAGATTTCAAAGAAACGACAACTTCATCGATAAAAGCTTCACCGTCATGGCAGACATGATTCTGAAAGTCCTGCCAGCCACCAAAAAGGAAAAGGAAGCATTTGCTTACTACCGGGATGGCATGTCTGCTCAGGCTGATGGCGAGTATGCGGAAGCCCTCGAAAACTATTTCGAAGCCCTGAAGCTGGAAGAAGATCCTTACGATCGCAGTTATGTTCTTTACAACATTGGCTTAATTCGTACCAACAATGGTGAACACGAAGAAGCCTTAAAGAACTACTTAGAAGCGATCGAACTAAACCCTCGTTTACCTCAAGCCCTCAATAATGTGGCAGTGATTTACCACTATCGAGGTGAGCAGGAAAAAGAAGCGGGTAATCATGAGGCCGCTGAAGCCTTGTTTGACCAAGCTGCTCAATATTGGAAAAGCGCCATTCGGATGGCTCCTAACAACTATATTGAGGCGCAAAACTGGCTCAAAACCACAGGCCGTTCACAAATTGATGTGTACTTCTAGTTGATAGTCTGAGTGAATTAGTTTTCAGCAGCTAATAGTTTGTTACTGTTAGCTGTGCTTTTTCCAACCTTTAGTGCTGAGTTACTGACCCATGCTGGATCGCGATCAAGTTCATAAAGTGGCTCACCTTGCCCGTCTAGAATTAGCGGTTGAAGAGGAAGAAAAATTTGCCACCCAACTAAGCAGTATTTTGGACTACTTTGAGCAGCTCAGTGAGCTAGACACAAGTAATGTAGAACCAACGACACGGGCGATCGATTTGAGTAATGTGACGCGATCGGATCGGTTGCAGCCTTATGGCGATCGCGAAACCATTCTAGAGGGTGCGCCTGAGCGGGATGACAACTTTTTTAGAGTGCCTAAAATTATTAATGCCGATTAGTCACCCATCGAAAAATTAATAGTTTTAATCAGAGAGCGCTAGAGGAGGGATGTAGATTTGCGTCCCTTTTTCAATTCATGGATGTAATGAGTGCTTGTAAGCCCAGGAAAAGGTCAGTAAACTCTGACATTCAGCGCTAGTCTATCTGTGGATGGATGCTACAGAGCTGGGTGCAAAATGGTCTACTCTCTGTAGGAAGATATTTACACCACCACTAAGGCAGATTTCTAAAAAATGACCTTCTGATTTAATTGGCAGAGTCCTTTGTTGAGGTTAAGTCTTGTGAAGGCTAAATACGTTACCCTCTTTGGGACAGCCCTAGCCCTGACTCTCACGGGTGGTGCTGCTGTTGCCCAATCAAGTGGCACCACTGCCCCCTCTGCTGCAGAAATCAAGCTTTCCCCAGAAGGCTTTAGGATTCTGTGTGAAATCTTCCCCCTAAACTCTCGCTGCCCTGGCGGTAGCCCTACGAGTCCAACTGCTGCTCCAACTAGCCCTGGAGAGCTTGACGATACGACTCAGCCTGCTGATACCACCACAGACACAACCGAAACAGATACAACTCGGCCTGCGGGTCCACCCAGTTCTCCAGGTAGCCCTGATAGCGGTACTGTACCTGAAGTAGATCCTGCTAGCCCAGATGATTCTGGCACTATGACTGACCCCGGCATGACCCCAGATGGTTCTATGACTCCTGAGGCTGACCCCAGCATGACCCCAGATGGTTCTATGACTCCTGAGGCTGACCCCGGCATGGCTCCAGATGGTTCTATGACTCCTGAGGCTGACCCCGGCATGGCTCCAGATGGTTCTATGACTCCTGAGGCTGACCCCGGCACGGCCCCAGATGGTTCAACGGCTCCTGAGGCTGAGCCTAGCTCAGATCCAGTCACCCCTTAAATGCTGTCAGGTTCCCAGTAAAATTAAGACCCCTGAGTTTTAGCGTTTCAAACTCATACCAAGACCCTAAAATTTGAACTATCCAGCTCTAAGTGATCAAGCTTCTCTTAGAGCTGGATTTTATCGTAGGCAGTTAAAGCACTCGTAGCACGCTAGAAACGTTACTGATCGATGACAAGCCACGAATTTCTTCTAAAGCTTGGCGAAAATTTCCTTCTGAGACGTCGTGCGTAACGACTACGATTTCTGCCAAGCCGTCTTGAATGCCAATTTGGACCACTGATTCCAAGCTGACTTGATGGTTGCCGAAACAGGTGCCCAATTTGCCAATCACGCCAGGGTAGTCTTGGGTGAGGAAGCGAGCGTAGAAGCGGGTTACTAAGTCTGCCATTGGCGCGATCGCGCTGTAGTGTTGGTGAGAGCAGGCTAGCAGGGGATGTGCGGCTTGAGGTTGCTGTGTGGGTGGGGCTAAATTAGCTTGCAGCACAGCAGCAATGTTGAGAACATCTGACACCACTGCACTAGCGGTTGGCCCTGCACCTGCACCGCGACCAAAGAACATCACCTGCCCGATCGGGTCGCCTTCTACCAGGATGGCGTTGTAGACATCGTTGACGCTAGCGAGGGGGTGAGATTTGGGAACTAGAGTTGGGTGTACCCGAATTTGGAGCTGTTCTGGTTCGCTGTCAGTAGAAACTGTGTTGCGCTTAGCGATCGCCAGCAGCTTAATCACAAAACCGAGGTTTTCAGCGTAGGCAATATCGGCAGCACTGACCTGACGAATGCCTTCACAGTACACTTCGGCTAACTTGATTCGTCCCCCAAAGGCAAGTGAAGCTAAAATCGCAATTTTGTCAGCCGCATCCAGTCCGTCCACATCAGCCGTGGGATCAGCTTCGGCATAGCCCAGCCGTTGAGCATCCGCTAGCACCTCAGCGAAGTCAGCACCTTCGTTTTGCATCCGGGTCAGGATGTAGTTGGTAGTGCCATTCACAATGCCCATAACCGTGTGGATGCGATTGCCTCCAAGAGATTGCTTCAGGGGTTGAATGACTGGAATACCCCCACCTACTGCCGCTTCTAGCAGTACGTACACCCCGGCTTCGTTGGCAGCGGTAAAAATCTCAGCGCCGTAACGGGCGATCGCGGCTTTATTGGCTGTGACGACATGCTTGCCATGAGCAATGGCTTGAAGAATCAGCGATCGCGCGGGCTCCAAACCGCCCATGACCTCAACCACAATATCGATGTCTGGGTCAGTCACAATCGATTCTAAGTCTGTGGTCAGTAGGTGACTTGGTAGGTCGATTTCACGAGATTTATCGAGCGATCGCACCCCCACTCGATGGATTTCTAGCGCTTTTAAGAGGGGGTGGCGCTGCGTGGGATCGAGCAAAATCTGTGCGGTACCCGTTCCTACTGTTCCCAGTCCTAGCAAACCGACTTTGAAGGTCACAACCGTTAATCCCAAATTCCAATAAGTTCTGACAAACGAATAAGCCCTAGGGTTTGAATCTTCAGGAAGAAAAGCTTCCCCGCAGATCCAGACTCTAGGGCTAGTGTAACTGTAACTGTTGACATTCTGAGACTTCAGCTCAGAGGAGTCATTGAGAGAGGCGATCGCAGCTTAGTAGGTCTCTACGTGCCAGCGTTCCTTCTTCTTCATTTGCTTTTGGTAATCCATCCAGGTGACACCATCTTTAGCAGCCGCAGCAGACAGGGCTTCATCGATGCCGCCTTCCATACCCTTCAGACCACAAATGTAGGTGTGGGTATTTTCTTGCTGGATCAGCTTCCACAGCTCATCTGCGTGTTCAGCCACTCGGTCTTGGATGTACATCCGACCGCCAGAGGGGTTCTTTTGCTCCCGACTGATGGCACAAGTAAGGCGGAAGTTCTCAGGATAGTGTTGCTGAATTTCTTCCAACTCTTCTTTGTAGAGAATGTTGGGGCTGGTGGGAATGCCGAAGATCAACCAAGCGAAGCCCTTGAATTGGTAGCCAGGATTAGCTTGACGCTCAGCGTCCTTAAACATGCGCCACAGGTAAGCTCGGAAAGGTGCAATACCCGTTCCAGTCGCAAACATGATCACATTAGCGTTGGGATCGGTAGGCAGGAGCATTTCCTTACCGACTGGCCCCGTGATTTTGACATCATCGCCTTCCTTGAGGTTGCAGAGGTGGGTAGAGCAAACTCCATAAACGGTTTCACCCGTTTCGGGGTGTTTGTACTCTAGCTGGCGCACGCACAGAGATACAGTTTTGTCATCAACGCGATCGCCATGTCGAGTAGACGCGATCGAGTATAGACGAAGCTTTTCTGGTTTACCTTTTTTATCAATACCAGGTGGGATGATACCGATACTTTGGCCTTCTAAATAGCGCAAGTCACCGCCAGCAACATCAAAAATTAGGTGACGAACGGTGCCAATTCCGCCTTCGCCTACTAATTCTTTGTTAGAAACACATTTACCTAAATAGGGGCTATTGGGACGGTAAATATTAACGGGAACGTTTTCTTCGAATAGAGCTTCGTGTTTTGCGCCTGCTGCAGGAGCAGAATCTGCTTGCATTTTGGCAGGTTGAGCCGCAGGCGTAGATTGTGTGGCCTGCGAGCTAGTGCTAGGAGCCGCATTCCCATTGGTGAGAGTTTCACTATTGAGGGGCTCAATACCAATAATCTTGCCACCCATTCGCAAAATGCGCTGCATTACATCACTCATGCGGTTATAAGGCACTGTGATAAATGTGCTACCACTGCGGCGAATAGGGTAGTTCGTTTTATCTGTTTCCGAATTCTGACGCAAACCGACTACTTCATAGCGGAAGAGACGGCTACCGGAAGCCGTGTTGCCAGCACTGCCCGCTGCACTTGGATTGAACATTGCTATAGATATCTCCGAACCCAACTTAACTTAACATTCTGCTACAAAGCGTTGTTGGCTCCCATTTAATGTTAGCCTTACGCCTCAATTGCAAGCTTCAAAGAATTGCAAGCCTCAAAGGACTCAATCATCAAATCCGCATCACGCAGCTATAGAAGCCATGCCTACTTCTAATAGAGTATAGGAAGACCGGAATATCTCGGCCTCTTTCTCATGGCTACCCAAAGCATAAAAGGTTAGTCAGCAAAAGAATGTCAATGTCGAGCCAATTTCATTTCTTTAAAATGCGCAATTAACCTTAGCATAGATAGGAATCGAGCTAATTTTCAATTCAGGCTGAACTTGTAGAGGGGATCATGTTCTGGTAAGATGAACTGCTAAAGTAGTATTAAATACTTACTAGAAAAGCTTCCTCAGGCTAAGCGGTAGCTCTTTTGCTGCATGCTTGCTTTGTATCTGCCTTTGTGCTAGCTTTCTAAGCCGCACTACCCACTCCGGGCGTGAATTCCGGGCTCTAGAGTGAATCTGCTCAAAACTCAGTTAGTGAACAGTCTATTTAACGATCGTTAGAGGGAATCTATGACCAGTAAGCCAGACCGCGTGGTTTTAATTGGCGTTGCCGGAGACTCAGGGTGCGGTAAATCTACATTTTTGCGCCGATTGACAGATTTGTTTGGGGAAGATTTTGTTACCGTAATCTGCCTCGACGACTACCACAGTCTGGACCGGAAGCAACGTAAGGAGACTGGGATTACCGCCCTTGATCCCCGTGCTAACAACTTTGACTTGATGTACGAGCAGGTCAAAGCTCTGAAGAACGGCCAGTCTATTGATAAGCCTATCTACAACCATGAAACGGGGACACTCGACCCCGCAGAGCGGATCGATCCTAACCACATTATTGTGATTGAAGGCTTGCATCCTCTCCATGATGAGCGAGTGCGATCGCTGCTCGACTTCAGCGTTTACCTCGACATCAGTGACGAAGTGAAGATCGCTTGGAAGGTCCAGCGAGATATGGCTGAGCGTGGTCACACCTATGACGATGTCATGGCGGCCATCAATGCTCGTCGTCCCGACTTCGAAGCTTACATTGATCCCCAAAAAGGGCACGCTGACGTTGTGATTCAGGTACTACCCACGAACCTGATTAAAGATGACAAGGAACGCAAAGTTCTGCGCGTTCGCATGGTGCAGAGAGATGGGATTGAAGGATTTGAGCCTGCTTATCTATTTGATGAAGGCTCTACCATCGACTGGACTCCTTGTGGCCGTAAGCTGACTTGCTCCTACCCCGGTATCAAGATGTTCTACGGTCCTGATACCTACTACGATCACAGCGTTTCCGTCCTGGAAGTGGATGGTCAGTTCGACGAGCTAGAGGAAGTAATCTACATTGAGAAGCACCTCAGCAAGACTTCCGCTAAGTACGAAGGTGAAGTGACTCATCTGTTGTTGCAGCACCGTGAGTATCCTGGTTCGAACAATGGCACTGGCTTGTTCCAAGTGCTAACGGGTTTGAAGATGCGGGCGACTTACGAGCGTTTGACGGCTAAAGAAGCTAAGACCAAAGTAGCAGCTAACGTCTAAAGCTTTTTGTTTCCATCACCGGCTGTATTACTGGGGCGCGAGGCTGAGGTCTCGCGCTTTTTCTGTGGTGTTATGGCGTATGGCGTTATGGCGTATGGCGTTATGGCGTATGGCGTTATGGCGATCGCAAAGCTAATGCTAAGGTTGAGCTGACTCCTGGCCCTCTAAAAATTCAATTCCCCATTCGTGCATGGAGTTCAGAATTGGCTTCAGGGTTTCGCCTAAAGGAGTCAGGGAGTATTCCACTTTAGGGGGGACTTGCAGGTAAACTTGGCGATAAACTAAGCCATCTTGCTCCATTTCTCGCAATTGCTGAGTCAGCATTTTTTGGGTGATGCCTTGTAAGGCGCGGTGTAACTCCCCGAAACGTTTTACGCCAGGAAATAGTTCGCGGATAATCAGAACTTTCCAGCGGCCCCCGATCACAGCTAGAGTGGTTTCCACTGCACAAGTGGCGCGATCGTGGTTCTCGGCTTGAGGCTCCATAGTATCTTTTGGAATAGTATCCAACTTTTGAGTAGATACTTTTATTTAAGCGCCTTTAAGTACCAAAAGTCAGCGAATGGGTTGTTGAGCCGCTGTTTTGCTCAGTAGGATTTGCTCAGTAGGACGATCGGGTTGACTGCGGTTTGTCCTTGCGGACGGATCTCGAAATGGCAGTGAGGGCCAGTGCTGTTACCTGTACTGCCTAGCTCAGCAATGATTTGACCTTGTTGTACCTGTTGGCCTGATCGGACTAAATTTTTCTGGTTGTGGGCATAGAGCGTGACGCTGCCATTAGGGTGTTGAATTTTGACTAGGTTGCCGTAGCCTCCTTCGTTCCAACCAGAACTAATCACGACTCCAGCTGCTGCGGCTTGGATGGGTGTACCCACGGGACCTGCAATATCAATGCCATTGTGCATGCGACCCCAACGCGGGCCAAATCCGGAGGTGACTACGCCTTTGACAGGCCAAATATACCCTGCCTGGATGGAGGAGTCTGTGGGCCAAGCAAAATTGTGGTTCGAGCTGGATGAGCTGTAGGTCGCGATGGGAGGGCTTGGCACTGCTACTTGAATCAGTCTGATCAATCCAGGGGCTGAGTTGGAGGTGGTAACTTGAATCCTGTAGTTTTGGGGAGTCGCGATCGCCGGGGTTCGCAATCCGATGGCTAAACTACCCACAGTTAATGATGCAGTCAGTAGAAATTGCAGGGGACGGCGATTTGAGAAAGGGATAGTCATGCGTTGATTTGTTCAATTGGATATAGGACCGAGGGGGACACCCTATTTCACACCAAAGCGCGATTCTCTCAGAGCTAGTGATAATACCTAGCGACAATGGCTAGCAAATCGCATAGCCTTCACTTTGCCTGGAACGCATGGAAAGTTAACTAGCATTCACACGGATCTCGCCAGCAAAATTTTCTTCATTATTCCTAGAAATTTGACAGATTTTGCGGATGTAACTTACCTGCTACCCGCAGGTTCAATTTGCAAGTCTTCTTCTTGAGCCTCGAAGATGATGTCTACACCCCGTACATCTCGGAAGGTAAATTCGGCTCGGCGATCGCGGGCATAATCCACGCGACTGGCCCCAGTGGTTCTACGTTGGGTTTCGCCCAAAGAACGAATTGTTAAGCGTTCTGGTGCTACACCTTGGCGGAGCAGATAGTTTCTAGCGGCTAAGGCGCGGCGACGGCCTAAATCTAAGTTGTAGGCATCGCTAGCACGAGGGTCGGTGTGACCTTGAATATCGACCACGATGAAAGGATATTCCCGCAACACTTCAGCGATTTGGTCGAGCACCGCCGCGCTCTCTGGGCTAACGATGTCTTTGTCGAGGGCAAAGTGGATGTTTCTCGGCACTCGCAGCCGAATCGGAGGTGGGGTGGGGATGGGTTCAACGGGAGGCGTGGGCGGAACCTGAGCCACAGGCGGCGTGGTACAACGAGGCACTTCTGTGACTGGGTTGGGCGCTGGGGCGGGGGCTGAGGGATCTGTAGCAGGCCCTTGAGTGGTGCGGATGATGGCATTGGCCGCTGGCTCGGAGGTGCCATAACGGGGATCGGTGGCGATCGCGCTAACTTGTTCTCCGGGCTGCAAATTGGTCAAGGTGGCGCTAAATTGGCCTGCGTCGTTGGCTGTTGTGGTAGCGATCGCTTGACTTAAAGGCGCATAACCCGGAAATAACTCAACGGCTTTACTCCTGCTTCCAGTCTCCAGTCTCCTGGCTCCTATCTCCTGACCCCTACCCTCAACTCGATAAATCTCCACTTGAGCACCCGGATCGGCTTTGCCATCTACATTGACTTGATTGTTGAGCAGGATAAACTCTGAACTGAGCCATTTAGGAGCATTAATGGCTGAGTTGCCAGTATCCAAGCGCCGATTGCCTGAATTGCGGGGGGGGTTGGGGCCATCGCCGCGCTGGTAGTCTTGCACGCCCACATTTTGCTGAGTATTCAGGTCAATGCTGAGTCCTTCTAAGGCAGCAAATTGGTTGTCTTGAATCAAGTTGCGATCGCTTTTGGGGTAGGACGTGACCACGACTCCAGGCCCAGTTTGATCACTGATCTGGTTTTGGGTTACCTGATGCTGATTGCCCATCAAATAGACTGCGGCTCGCCGCAACCGCCGTCCATTCAATTTGATTTGGTTGGCTTGAATCTGCACTGCCCCATCAGGTTTAAACAAATAAATGCCGCTGCCATCGTTGCCGCAAATCAAATTAGCCGTAATTTGGGAGCGATCGATCACACCTTCGAGCCGAATCGCATCTGGCATCCCTGCAATGCCGTTGCCGACAATAATGTTTTCTGTGATCCGTGTGTTCTCTGCTCGAACCGCAGTAATAATGCCGCTGCCTTCGTGGTTGGCAATTCGGTTGCGCTGAATCACGGTGCCGACTCCATTAAACACAGACACCCCAAACGCCGATGGATTAGCAGGCATCTGTTCATTGGTGGTTAGACCTAGCCAGTTGTTCTCGATCGTGACGTTCTGCGGCGGTTTGTCCTCAGCGCCAAATGGGAAGTTGGCATTGGGCGGTTGCTGCTGGCTGGTGTCTGGAGGTGGTAGACGGTGAGCAATAAAAATATCAGCCGGAGGAGTGCTGGCTGGCACTTGACGACGGGAGTTAAATCCGTAGAGACTGAGACCCCGAATCGTCACATTATCCGCGACTACAGTTAGACCACGAAACACTTCCTGTCCTTCAGCAGGGGTGATGGCAACGACTGGGATCGGGATGCTAATTTCAGCCGTGGCCGATTTTTCCGCATCGTATCCAGGTTGTGTGGTGCCATCTAGGACTAAGCCAGGGCGATCCAGCGGGGGCAAGACTGAGGTGAGGCGAATCGTTGTTTGCTCGGCAGGTAAGCTGAACTCGATACGAGAAGGGGCATCAGCGCTGAGCGGAGTCACTTGAGCTTGTTCCTCGGCACTTAAGCGATCGCGCTCCAGAGTGCCACTGGTCAGGGCGATCGCTTCTCGCAGGGTCAGCGCTGCATCTGGTTGGATCGGCCCATCTTGGTTGCTGTTGACCACTACCTGTAGGCTTGGCGCAGGCGGAGTCTGATTTGCAGCCCGGTTGGTAGGATTGGGAGCTGCCGTGACGCTAGTGGCGATCGCGATTTCTGTGAGTCCAACCCAAAGTCCCAGGAGGATAGCCGATTTGAAGCGGTAGGATGCAGGCATAGTCAAGCGATGGAAAGTGACGATTGGCAGGCGACGAGCAAAGGTAACGAGCAACAGAGTGATTCAGAGTTTACCTTGATTCTCAAGAGCTTACCTTGATTCTCAGGAGCTTATCTAAAACAGGCACCTCAACGGGTAACGCAACGGGTAGTAGTTTCCCGTAGGATCAAAACAGTTTCACTCAAACAAACGGAACTATAAAGCTGTGGCCTCATTAAGCGATGCAAAAAGTGATGCAAACAATGCTGCAACTCCCCTGCCCCTTGCCCGAACTCCCCTGTTTGAGCATGCAGTCGCTCTGAAAGCTCGCATGACTGCATTTTCTGGCTGGGAAATGCCTGTGCAGTACGTCGGCATTGCTCAAGAACACCAAGCGGTGCGGCAGCAAGCAGGCATGTTTGACATTTCTCACATGGGCAAGTTTGTGCTAAAGGGCCAGCAGGTGATCGAGCAGCTCCAGCGTTTAGTGCCTTCAGATTTAAGCCGTCTTCAACCTGGGGCCGCTCAATACACCGTTTTGCTCACACCGGAAGCGGGCATTGTGGATGATTTGATTGTGTATTACCAGGGAGAAGATGCGGCAGGACAACCCACGGTGGTGCTAATTGTCAACGCGGGCACGACGCTAAAAGACAAAACTTGGTTGACCGAGCATCTTGGGCTAAACCAGATTGACTTTCAAGATATTTCAACCGACAAAGCCCTGATTGCAGTGCAGGGGCCACAAGCGATCGCCTGTTTACAGCCTTTAGTCGAGGCAAACTTGAGCATAGTAAAACCGTTTGGGCATTTGGTGGCTCCTGTTTTGGGTCAACTCGGTTTCTTAGCACGGACAGGCTACACCGGAGAAGATGGCTTTGAAGTCATGGTAGATGCTGAGGCAGGTGCAGAACTGTGGCGATCGCTGCTGGTGGCTGGGGTGACACCTTGCGGTTTGGGTTGTCGGGATACCCTACGTTTAGAGGCAGCAATGGCCTTGTATGGCCAAGAAATTGACGAAACAACCACACCTTTAGAAGCAGGTCTGGGCTGGCTCGTACATCTAGACACTAAAGGTGACTTTATCGGGCGATCGGTGTTAGAGCAACAGAAGCAAGCAGGCGTGCAACGGCGTTTAGTGGGGCTGAAGATGGCAGGACGTAATATTGCGCGGCATGGCTACCCAGTCCTGTATGAGGAGCAAATGGTGGGTGAGGTCACGAGTGGCAGTTGGTCGCCAACTTTAGAGCAGGCGATCGCCCTGGCTTATGTCCCTACCACTCTAAGCAAAGTGGGGCAGCAACTTGACATAGAGATCCGTGGCAAACTCTATCTGGGAGAGGTGGTGAAACGGCCCTTCTATCGGCGGCAAATCAGTCTGTAATACTTGATTGACAAGGTACAACGCTGCTATTTTCCCGACTCCACCCAGGATCTTTAATATTTCCGAAAAATCTTGCCATAGTATTCTGCCTCGCTCATGATTAGGAGAAGTTTTTTAGCTTTTTTGCCAGTTGAGCCTGTTTTATGCGGATACTCAACCTGACAGCCTGTAAGCGAGATTAGACATTCGGTTGCTGGTTGCCAGTTGGCAAAACATGTAAATGTTGCCTAAGCAATGTTCACGGTAGATAAGAGATTTTCTGGTGGGTAGTAGGAGTGGTTCAGTCATGATACCGAGCGATCGCAGGCTTCTTCACAGCCCGAATAGCATCACCACACAAGATCACAAGCGAATGTTGTGGCGGACTGTTTGGCAACATTGGATGAGAAAAGAAACGCTGACCTATGTCCGCACGGCAGCGGCCTGCACTTTATTAACCCTAGTGGCAGGTAGCTTAACGTCAGAGGCGAAGGCGGATGTAGTTGTTCCGGTGGCATCGGTGCCAGAACCTGGTAGTTCCGTGGTTTCAACCAGCGCGGCTGACCTGACAAGCACTCCCGCGATCGCGCCTCCAGAAAGTTCTTTAGCAGTAGAGTTTACAGCCACCTCCCTCCCAGCTCTTCAGCGGGATTGGTCGCCTGTTTTAGTGGAGTCAACGGTAACAGGCAATGACTTGGCTCCAGAAGTCGCTGCTAACGAACTGGGTACGACTGATCAGGCTGTGCTAGCCTCCGACCCTCAACCCACTGCGGTTGCCTCTGATTCAGATCGCTCCAAAGCTCAGGTTGTGGCAGCACAGCCCAAGCAACTCACACCTAGCGCATCAGCCGCAACAGGACTGGCAACTGCACCGGAAGCTGTAGAGCCTGAATTTGCCGTGAGCAATCGTGAGGCCGAACCTGCGATCGCACCTTTAGCTCTGCCTAAATCTGAGTATCAATTGGCTCAAGTCAGTTCGTTTTCGGATATTCAAGGCCACTGGGCGCAAAGTGTGGTTGAAGCATTGGCAGCGAGAGATGTGGTGCGCGGTTTCCCCGATGGCACCTTTCGGCCTGATGTGACAGTGACCAAAGCCCAATTTGCGGCGATCGTGCGGCAAGCCTTCCAAGTGCAACCCGTGCGGACTTCGGTACGATTCTCAGATGTATCGGCTAATTATTGGGCATCTAGCGCTATTGATGAAGCGTACCGTTCTGGGTTTGTCTCTGAGTCCAGCAACAATCTGTTTCGTCCAGACCAAGGCATCTCCCGCAATCAGGTGCTAGTTGGTTTAGTTAATGGCTTGCAGCTAGCTTCTGAGTCCAACAGCACCGACATTTTGGAAACTTATTTCCAAGATGCGGCCCAAGTAGCAGCCGCCGAACGCAATGATTTGGCGATCGCTACCGAGAATCGATTGGTGGTGAGTTACCCAAATGTGAGGTCGTTGAACCCTAGCCAACTGGCGACGAGAGCAGAAGTAGCAGCTTCTATTTACCAAGCTTTGGTGCAAAGTGGGGAAGTCTCGGCTCTGGATGCTAGTGCGATCGCCTCTCAGTATATTGCTGGCCCCACTGTTACGGCTCAGACCCCTACGACCTCGCCTACAGAGACATTGCCAACCACACCCACCACGGCAGCAGCTCCTTCTGAGGAGACGATTCAAGACTTGCAGACTCGCTTGCAAGCTCTGGAAACCGAGGCAGAAAACTTTGGCAATGTTTTTGAAGGATCGCCCGCTCTCAGCATCGCCAATCCCGTGGGTTTTGGTGCCGACAATGGCACTGGTTTTATCAGTGCTACCTATCAAGAACGCACTCGCTACAGCAACAAAGATGATGCGGCAGTGGCATTCGGGGTTGGTTTGGGAGATGCCCGGAGAAATGTCGGCGTGGAGTTGTCCTATACACTGGCTAGCTTTGGGGGCAACAGAGACTTTGGTACGGGTGGATTTAATGTGAAACTTCACCGTGCTTTCTCTGAAGACTTCGCTGTGGCTTTAGGCTGGGATGGCTTCATCACGATTGGCGACGAGTTCAATGATGACTTCAAAGACTCGATTTATGGAGTCGCAACCAAAATCTTTCGGACTCGACCAGACTTGAATACGCCACTGAGCCGAGTGGCCCTGACCGGAGGGATCGGCAATGGTCGTTTCCGGACTGAAGACGATGTGTTTGAGGATGAAGATAATTTCAACGTCTTCGGTAGTGTGGCTGTTAGAGTTGCTCGGCCTGTCAGTGCCTTGGTGGAATGGACAGGGGAAGATTTAGCGGCAGGTCTTTCGATTGTGCCCTTTAGAAACCAAAGCTTGGTGATCACTCCAGCGCTGCGGGACATTGCGGGTGCAGGGGATGGAACTCGCTTTGTATTAGGAGTGGGATATTCCTGGAAGTTTTAGTCTCTCAAATCCGAGAAGGCTGAAGATGAGGAGCTACCCATTTTTTACCTTCTTTTGAACCCCAAAATTTGATGATGGAGTCAGGAGTAACTTTATGCGTAGTAAGCGGTGGGCTAGTTGGATCGTTGGCGTTGCTTTAGTGGGAGGGAGTTGTTTTGCAGGCTCAGCTCACGCCCAAATCAATAATCAGTCGGATACGAGTGGGACTAATGTGTTTAACAATACTGCTCCTCGGTTCCCTACACCTGGTTTGAGTCCTGACACCTTGGCAACGGCAACTCGTCTATCTCAAGAATTAACCAATGCTCGCAATGCTTATACCACGACTGAGCAGGAGGCGACGCGGGTCCCTCGACGTTTTGCTCGTGGCCCTGGTGGAGATTGTGTCAATCCAGCTCTGTCACGTTTGAATGAGGCGATTAGGGCTTCGGAAGAATTTCTCAGTGGTTTAAGTAGTGCTCAAGTGGAACAACTGAGAAGGACTTCTAACTTAAAGATCTGGTAGTGCTTTTGCAGTCGGTTAGGGCAGTGGTTTAGTAGCAGTGGTCTAAGTGAGGAGGAACGCTATGGTGATGCGAGCGAAGCGAAAGGATAGTAAGAACGCGAGAAATTTGCCGTGGTGGCTGGGGGCGATCGCCAGTGGTTTCCTGTTAGGAGGTTTGGCGGCTCCAGTTCAGGCTCAGGAAATCTTTGGGGCTGAGGGGATTCGCTTTGATGCCAATACGATTGTAGAGTTTGAGTTTATTGAATCGAATGGGGCATACCAGTCTGTTTTTGGGATAGTGAATTTGGAAACGGGGGAAAGAACACCGCTGTTTACGGAAGTGAAATCTTCTGATAATCCTCAAGCGTTGATGGAACCCTCCGATTACAGCTCTGATCTTGGTACTAACGATAATGATGACTTTTTAGGAACTCCAGGAAATACGGTGCCTGAGCCTTTGGCCGAGTTTGAGTTTCAGGCCAATACTCGCTATGCCTTCTATTTGGAGTCTAGTTTTCAGGGACGACCCGCTGGCGTGCTTTATTCCACCAATTTCCAAAACCAAACCAATGGCAGCAGATTGGTGAGATTTGAAGGAGGGTTAGGGAATCTGGCTGACCAAGGGATCACGATTATTTGGGACGATACGGGTTCTGTGATCGTGAAGCCCAATGCTCAAGACCGCGACTTTGACGACTTTTTGGTGCGGGCTGGGGGACACTTGGCTTGTCCTTATGGAGCCACGACGAGCCAGCAGCAATCCCAGCTTAAATCTGACAACACTGCTAGTAACCCCAAGTGCTAGTAAAGCCCGTTTCCATGAGACCTAACCCCCGACCCCTTGTCTGCCAGGGAAGGGGGGCTAGGTACGGCGATATTTAGAGATCCGGGCTAGTTGTTCTAAAGAGCGCACGCCAGAGTAAAAATGTCCGTTGATTTCCCAGGTAGGCGTTTGTTTGATCTGTAAAGATTGACAGAGGTTGGGTTGGGCATTTTTGCCGTTGGCGTGACATTCAATGTAGTGAACCTGCTTAAATGCCTCTTCACCAAACAGTTGCCGCTGCATCAGCGTAAATGGACAATTGTAGGCACCATACACTTTTATGTTGGCTTGGGTGAGGTAGCTGGCGAGGGTTGTCTTGGCTAATGAATCTGGAGGTGTGGCGGTAGGGCTGAAGGATGAACTTACTAAGGTGACTGCCTGAGCTGGGCGGGTGTGTGAGTTGAGGGTGATGGTGGAAAGGGCGATCGCGATTCCTACCCCAGAGAGTTTGCTAAACATGATGGCTGAGTTTTGAGATCTGTAACTCTCCACAGGATAAGGAGGGCGATCGCAGATTTGTCAGGGCAGAATTGCTGATTGATTAGGGTTCTGTTGATTGGCTTGGGGGATGCTACGGAGGCTGGTGTCTGTATGTTGAGCGGAGTCTTGGCTGCCTCTATTTGGGGCTATGGGGAGATGTGCCGGGAGATGCTAGCCCAGGCCGAAAGGAGAACTGAACAGGGCTGTCTCCCTCTAGCTTAAATCGCTTCTATGACTATTCTTTGAGAGAAGGTTTTAAAGCGTGAATTTAGATTAATTAATGCTTAATTTCCGGGTGTCTCTGGCGGGATCGGAAGACTATTAAGAGCAAACAGAAACTGAGCTTAGACGGTGATGCTATGCAAGAGAGTAAGTTAAATTATAGAACCTACACAAAAGAGCATCAAATAAACTTAAAAAGTCAGCAATCTAAAAAAGATAAAAAGTTTTGTATATTCTTAAAGTATGTATTGGATAAAAAAGCTTAGCCATTTCGTATCAATACAGATATTAGTTCAAATTCTGAGCACTGTAAGTGGATTAATTCTGATAAGAACACTTAATAAAGAAGATTATGCCTATTTTACGATTGCTAACTCGATGCAAGGAGCAATAAACGGTTTAGCTGACAGTGGAGTAAGTATTGGTTTATCGGCAATTGGTGGCAAAGTCTGGCAAGATCAATATCAATTCGGACAGTTGATTAATACCGCTATGCAATTGCGGCAGTGGTTTGCTCTAGCAGCAACTATTATTATTACTCCAATTATGTTTTGGATGCTGATAAGTAACCACGCATCAATTACCTACACTATCCTTATTGTTGTGGCAATTTTGATTGAACTGCATTTCTATTTGGAGATTGCAGTTCTAGGAACTATTCCTCGCTTCCAATCTAATATTACTCTCCTTCAAAGTCTAGATCTATTCATTGCTATATCTCGTCTTACGCTTCTTGGTACTGCTTACCTAATTTACTTAAATGCTGCTGTAGCAGCGTTTATATCTACTGTTGCATCATGCTTAAAATCCTTTCTGTTAAGAAGAGCTATACATGGAAAGATAGACGCCAAAGCAGAAGTTAGCCTTGTACATCGGCAATACATATTCAACATAGTAAAAAAATATTTTCCAAATACTATTTATTCTATTATTCAAGGACAAATATTTATTCTTTTGATCAGTATCTTTGGAAGCACTCAAAATGTTGCTGAAATTGGAGCATTAGGTCGTTTCTCTATCATATTCTCGCTAATTAATTCTGTGATGGCCTCAATTGTTTATCCTGCTTTTTCTCGTTGTCAAGATGTAGATTTATTGAGACGACGCTATTGGGGAATTGTTGTTGGTAACTTAGCTTTTGCTTGTTTATTAACTGCATTTTCTTTGTTATTTGCTACTCAGATATTATGGGTGATTGGGAGCAAATATTATGACTTAAAAGGCGAATTGGTATTAGCAGTGATATTAGGTTCTTTGACAAATGTAGGAGGTGTGATTTGGGGGCTGTGCTGCGCAAGGGGATGGATAGAAAATATGTGGATGGATATACCACTAAAAATTGGCATTCAGATAATTCTTTTGTTATCGCTAGACGTATCCTCAACTCAAGGAGTACTTGTATTTGGTATTTTTTCTGCTATTCCATCTGTATTTCTGATGGGGTGGATAGCTAACCAAGGCTTAAAAATTAAATTAGAATAACGCTTTAGACTACCTATCTATAACTGTAATTTTTGAAAATAGAATCGTGAACATACTACAAGTTATAAAACAACTAATAAGGTTTAGGGTGTGGGCAAAGTTCAAGGCAAATATATACCCTAGCTTTTATTATTCTCATTCACAGTTTGCTGAGGACATGATTGTTAGATTCCTCACTCATGATAAGAACAAAGGGTTCTATGTAGATATTGGGGCTTTCCATCCTGTTCTTCTCTCCAATACTTATCATTTTTATTGCAAGGGATGGCAAGGTATTAATGTTGATGCAAGAGCTGGCAGTATGGATTTGTTTAAAGTTTTAAGGCCAAGAGATATTAATTTGGAGCTTTGTATATCCGATAAGGAGGAAGATGTTAGTTTCTTCACTTTCGAACAATCACCTTTTGATACATGCAATCAGGAAACGGCAGAACAACTAATTTCCTCAGGAAGCGTAAAACTAGTTTCCAGCTGTAAGCTAAAAACTCTAACTTTAAAGAGTGTTTTAAAACGATACCTGCCTAAAGATACTGAAATTGACTTTATGAGTATTGATGTTGAGGGAATGGATGAAATAGTCTTGATGTCTAATGATTGGGACTTATTTAAGCCTAAAATACTTGTTTTTGAAAAACATAAAGTATCTTTTCAAGATGCTATCAACAGCAGTATCGTAAAATACTTAGAGCAGTTCGGATATGAATTTGTGACTAAGTCTGGCTTCTCCATTATTTTAGTTCAAAAAGATTACCTCTCTATAAATGAATAGAGCTGAGGATAAAATAGATTGTTTTGTGTTTTTGGAAAAATTCAAGGAGTTGGTTAGGTTTGAGCAAAAAATGCTGACAGTAGATAACTTTAAAGTTTTACTTTTGCAAGTAAGCGTAATTGGCGAATTCATACTCTATGGCTATAGATTTAAGTTTTATATAAAAAACAACACTAATTTGAAGTGGAGCTAATTGTGGTTATTGGTCGAGCGCGGCGTAGATTTTTGCGTTTTCCGCTAATTAAGGAATTATCTTGGGTAGTGGAAGAGAGACGAAAAGAATTTTTATTTAGGACTCAGACGAAAGATAAGCAGCGAAAAAATGGCTGCTTTGCTAGATGCTCTACTCTAGAAGAATTTTTTGAATTTTCCTCTAAGGAGTTTGGCCCTCATCAAATTAAATCTGAAATTATTAGCTTTTTAGAATTTGCAAAGAACGAAAGCCCAAAATACGTATGTGAAATTGGAACAGCCGATGGAGGAACAAATTTTTTGCTAAGCCAAGCTCTACCCTCTGTACGCTTGATGGTTGGCATAGATTTGTTTGTCAGGAATCAATTTAAACTCTGTTACTTTTCTAAGCCTTCACAGGAGATTGAATTTGTGAGCGGCTCGTCTTATGAACAGAATACTGTAGACAAAGTGAAGCAGATTCTTGGCGATCGCAAACTAGATTTACTATTTATTGATGGTGACCATCATTATGAGGGAGTCAAACAGGATTTTCTAAAATATAGGCACTTCGTACGTGAGGAAGGAATTATTGTATTCCACGACATTGTACCGGATTATCTCACTCGCTATGGTACGAAAACTAATAGATGGGTTGGAGGCGTCCCCAAATTCTGGGATGAGATCAAATGTTTCTACTCTTGTTATGAGTTTGTTGAAGATTCCGCTCAGGATGGCTTAGGTATAGGAGCAATTCGCTATTCGAGCCAAGTAATTTTTCCAAACGTTGAAAACTGAAATGCCCCAGGTATTTGTCGTTAACAACTATTCTCTCGAATATGTTTGGGAACAAGTAAGACGTGGGGAGAAACCCAACCATCATCTTTATGGAATTAACTACTTCCACTTGAGAGGTTATGAAGTTAAATTGATTCCATTTAAAAATTTGCCATTTTTCCAATTTGTAGATAAGTCTCTTGGAAAACTCCCATCACTCGTACCTCTTGGTTGCCTCGATCAGCAGTGGGCTTGCTTGAAGCGTCTAGCTCAGGCAGATCTGATCTATGCACCTTGCCAAACGCAAACCCATTTACTTACCTATTTCCGAGCTTTAGGACTTATTAAAGTTCCAATAGTTTGTGTAGCACACCATCCTTTAGATCGTGGTGGTAGGCTAGACAAATTTCGGGCTCCATTCTTTAAACTTCAAATTCAAGGCACTGATGCATTTCCAAGCTTGAGTGCAAAGGTTAGTGAACAAATATTGCAATTAAGTGATACTTCTTGCCAGTCTGAGATCCTGTCTTGGGGGCCTGATCCAGGCTATTATCCTCAAACTTCAGAGTTGGGAACGGGAATAGTAGCAGCAGGAAGAACAGGTAGAGATTTTTCTACTTTTGGCAAAGCAGCATCTTTGACAGAAGTGCCGACTAAGATTATCTGTCTACAAAGTGATTTTAGAAAGGAATTCCAAGCCTTTCGAGGGAATGTAAAAGTCATAGTGCAATCAGATGAGCAACACATGATGTACCCCGAACTGCTAGAAATTTATGCAAAAGCAAGAGTAATAGCAATTCCGTTATCTGGAGGTAACAGTTTATCAGGGCTTACTAGCTTGATGGATGCTCTAGGAATGGGTAAACCTGTAATTATGACTAAACAGCCTTTTATTGACTTGGATATTGAAGTAGAAGAAATTGGGATTTGGGTAAATGTAGGTGATGTTGATGGCTGGCGCAAAGCAATTCAGTTTTTCGAAGACAATCCTGAACAGGCAATAGTAATGGGTAAGCGAGCCAGGAAAATTGCTGACACTTACATGAATTCACTATCTTTTTCTAATGCGGTGATGGATATATTTGATAAGGTCTTAAAAAGAAAGTAAACTATTGTATTAAAGCGAATTTTCTGTTACTAAGCTCTAATTTACATTTGTTGGCGTGGAGGTTAGAAAATGAGCGACAGCATACTTTTTTCTGTCATTGTTCCTACTTACCATCGCAACAATCTTCTAGCGAAATGCCTAGATTGTCTTGCTCCTGAAGTTCAAATTCTGCCAGCCAATCAATACGAAGTGATTGTTACAGATGATGGCTCTACAACAACAGCAGAGCAGATGATTTTAGAGGGCTATCACTGGGTAAGGTGGGTGATGGGTCCTCGCAAGGGTCCAGCGGCAAATCGAAATAATGGTGCTAGATACGCCCAAGGTAGCTGGCTTGTCTTTACAGATGATGATTGTTTACCCAATTCAGGATGGCTCTCAAGTTTTGCAGCCGCGATCGTTCCAGATACTTATGTTTATGAAGGTAGAACTATATGTGAGGCTGGCATACACTCGCCTTTAGAGCATGCACCTATTAATCTTACAGGTGGCTATCTTTGGTCATGTAATATGATGGTCCAAACAAAATTGTTTCAAGAGTTGAATGGTTTTGACGAAAATTTTCCTCATCCTCACATGGAGGATGTTGATTTAAGAGATAGAATTCAGCTTGCTGGCTATATGTTCAATTTTATTGAGAATGCTGTGGTTGAACATCCAGTCAAGAAATTTTTGTTGAATAATAAAATTGGAAAGCTACATGAATGTGAAATCTATTATTGGCATCGAAAGAGAAAGCAAAAATTCAGAAAGAGCCTTTTTCTGTTTCAGCTTATTAAAGTACGTGTAAGAACAATTCTTCGCTTTTCTTTGTCTTGGGACTCTGTGATAGCGGTTGCTTCCTTGATGCTTGAGATACTTTATGTCTTACGAAAATTAAGTTACTGGTATCAAAAGTATCCCCTTGAAACTAAATTAGAGTAAATTCACAAATCCTAATTATGTTATATGAAGCAGTAAATTATCCAGTTTTGAAGAAGATTCCAAAGACGACTAAACATCTTTTGGATCTTGGCTGTGGTTCTGGATCTCTCGGTAAGCAAATCAAGCAAGTTTTTGATTGTAGAGTTGTAGGAGTCACCTACTCGAACACGGAAGCAGAAGTAGCTTCTACTCATTTAGATCAGGTAATAGTAGATGACTTAAACAACCTCTCCTTAGAAAATCTAAAACAATTCGATTGTATTGTTTGTAGTCATATTTTAGAACACCTTCATTCCCCTCACTTATTGTTAAGTCAATTGCATGGTAATTTGACTGTCGATGGAGTTTTGATTGTTGCTTTGCCAAATGTTTTGTATTGGAAGCAGCGTTGGGAATTTTTGACAGGTAGATTCAGATATACCGATGGAGGCCTAATGGATAAAACCCATTTTCGTTTTTTTGATTGGCAAACAGGTCAAGAGCTTTTGGAGCAAAATGGTTACAAAGTTATTGAAGCTGAAGCTGATGGTAATTTCCCTTTGCCAGTAATCCGTAGATTTTTACCTCACTCAATCAGCTCTTTACTTGACCGAACTACTGTCCGCATGTTTCCAGGATTATTTGGTTTTCAGTTTATTTTTTGCTGTCGTCTAAAATAAGACTATTCAAATGGGTCCGTTAGTAACAATTGCTATTCCTACCTATAGCCGTCTCAGTTATTTAAAGGAAGCAGTAGCCTCGGCTCTCGCACAAACATACTCAAATGTTGAAGTTCTTATTAGTCAAGATCCTCGTCCTGATGGCTTAGATGAGTCTATAAACACTTGGAGTGAGGCCCTAGCCAATCAAAACTCTAAAGTTCGTTATCGATTTAATACATATAATTTAGGTTTGGCAGGCAATTGGAATGCTCTCGCTGATGCTGCTGAAGGTGAGTATTTAGTGATTCCTGGGGATGATGACCGCCTTTTGCCAAACTTTACCGAGCTTATGGTAAATGCGATAAATTCTGATATAAATCTAGCTTTCGCCAATCATTACATCATTAATAGCCAAGGAGTTCGTCTAGAATCCGAAAGCTATCAGTACACTCAGCACTATCATCGTGATGTTTTACTTCCAGGTGAGGTGCAGTACCCCGAAGTCCTAATATGGCAAAATTCTATACCAATGTCTGCTTCTCTAATCCGTACGCAAGACGTGCAAAAACTACGGTTTAAAGAGGATCTCAATACTCCTGAAATTGAGCTGTTTATTCGTTTGGCTCAGGCGGGAGGACGTTTTGCCTTTGTCCCTCATTATGTATCTGAGTACCGTGTCCACGAGCGGTCAGCTACAAGGGCTGGGTTACGGATCGAAAAGCTTGTCAGTTATTTATTAACTATTCCAGTACACCCTACGATCGAACCTTATAAGGAAGAACTACTATCCTCATTCATGGTTAATGCTGTCAGTCAGTGTTTGTTGCAGAAGGAACACTACCAAGCTAGACGACTTTTTGCAAGCAAGTATTATCCCTATGCAAAACGTGTACGTCCTATGGGGTGGCTACAGGCCCTTTGTACATCACTACCATCTTTTGCAGGTTGCCAACTATATCAGCTAGGGTATCAAGTTAAACATCATGCTCACTTGAAATGAAGAGCCCTCTATCCGTTACCTGTATTGTTCCTCGTATCCCCCCGGCAGTTGATGGTGTAGGAGATTACGCTTTGCATCTAGCTCTTTACCTACGCAGCAGTTTTGGCATAGAAACCCACTTTATTGTTACTGATCCGAATTGGATGGCAAGTAGACAGCTTAATGAATTTTGTGTTACTCGATTAACCATAAATTCAGCTAGTGATCTTTTTGCCTTGCTATCGAAAGATTGTAGTTCAACAGTTTTCCTACACTACGTTGGTTATGGTTATGCTAAGCGGGGTTGCCCTATATGGTTGATAGAAGGATTGGAAAACTGGAAAGCTAAGAATCCGGGTGTACGATTAGTCACGATGTTTCATGAGGTTTACGCTTCTGGACCTCCTTGGACTAGTACTTTCTGGCTTTCACCTCTACAAAGAAATTTAGCAACTCGACTAGCAAAACTGAGCGATCGCTGCATTACTAGCAAACAGCTCTATGCAGATTTACTCCAGGAGTTAAACCCTAAAAGCTACTCAGAAATCCCAGTTCTACCTGTTTTCTCTACAGTAGGGGAACCAAGGCAAGTTTTACCATTGCCAGAGCGATCGCCACAATTAGTAGTATTTGGTGGTCGTGCTTCTAGAATGCGAGTGTATCAAGACTCAGCCGATACCTTAATAAAAGTTTGTCAAAGCTTAGGCATTAAGAAAATCTTAGATATAGGACCACCCACAGGTTTAAATCTATCCTTTATTAAAGAAGTTGCAGTCATTGAGAGAGGTGCATTACCAGCAGCAGAAATTAGCCATATCCTGTCCCACTCTCTAGCAGGCTTTCTCAACTACTCCCCTGGCTTTCTAGCCAAATCAACTATCTTTGCAGCCTACTGTGCACATGGAATCCTCACTATAAATTCCGCCAAAAAAGGTCACTCAGCAGATGGTATAGAAGCTGGAAAATATTACTGGGCTCCTGATATGCCTAACGCTGCTCTGAAAGACTTAACAGCAATGCAAGCGATCGCAGATAACGCCTACAATTGGTATCAAGCCCACAATCTAAAGGCGCAAGCTAAAGTCTTTGCAGATCTATGCATAGCCAACCCAGAGTTGTCTTCTGGAGATAGACATTGAATACCTTACAGTCTCTTAAAACTCGACGACAAATTGCTTCTAAGGCAAGTAGAGGTACTAGTAGTGGTGTAATCTACGCAACTTTTGAGCAAACAATAAAAGAATTAGAGCTTAAAGGTGATGTCTTAGATTTTGGAGCTGGAACAGGCAGCTTAACTTGTAGATTGAAATCTAGCAATTTATTTAATTCAATTACCGCAATCGATCTATTCCCTCGTCCCTCCGAATTAGAGGAGGTGATTAAATGGATTAGTTGGGATCTCAATGAAAGTACAAACTTTCCTGACCAATCATTTGATGTAATTATTGCAGCAGAAATCATTGAGCATTTAGAAAACCCAAGGGCAGTAGTAAGAGAGTGGTTCCGTCTACTCCGTCCTCAGGGACGATTACTTTTCAGTACCCCCAATAATGAAAGCTGGAGAGCTTTACTAGCCCTGATTTTACAAGGTCATTTTGTTGCCTTTAGTGATACATGTTATCCAGCACATATCACTGCTCTTTTACAAAAAGATATTGAACGCATCTTGCAAGAAGTAGGTTTTAAAAAACTGGAATTTAGGTTCACAGACTCAGGAGGTATTCCTAAACTACCTGGCATCTCGTGGCAAAGTATATCAGGTAATTTCTTAAAAGGAGTTCGTTTTAGTGACAATGTACTAGTTATGGCTCAAAAGTTAAGTCAGTAACGCCAAAGTATAGTTATGAAAGTCATTCATTATCTAAATCGCCCCGAATATCTTTTTAGACCTAAACAAATCTATCATCGCGCCTTACTCTCGCTACAGAAAATAGAGAGCAATCCTAAGGATGTTTTATTGCCTTGGGGCGTGAAAGTTAGAGTAGGCTCAAATCCTGATGATAAAGTTGCTTACTCTATATGGTTGCAGGGTATGTATGACTTAAGCCTAACAGAAGTAATTTGGCGTTTATTAACGCATGGAGAGACAGCACTGGATATAGGGGCGAATATTGGATATGTTACAAGCCTGATGGCCAGCAAAGTTGGCAAGTCCGGTAAGGTTATATCTTTTGAACCTAATCCCAAAGTCTATCGGGAATTTTGCGAAACTCTCGATACTTGGCGGCACGAGCAAGGATGGAGTCAAATTGAGCTACTACAGCTTGCTCTTTCTAATCAGTCTGGAGAAGGCTTATTGGTAATCCCTCAAAACAACTCAGGAGAAGCTTCCCTTATATCGAAAGATGACTCTCACAAGCTAAGTGCCCAAGGTCTTTTGCAGATGTATTCAGTCCCTAAAACCAGATTGGATGAATCTGTAAAAGTTTCCCGAATCGATCTACTTAAAGTTGATGTTGAGGGCCATGAATTTGAAGTTTTAGAGGGTGCAGGAGAGTGGATTTCTGGCAAAAGAATTCGTGACATTGTTTTTGAAGAACACGGTCAGTATCCCACCAAAGTCACCAAGTATTTGGAATCTCATGGCTATAGAATTTTTAGAATTCGCAAAGGCTTCTGTAAGCCCTTATTAACGTCCCCGAAACAACAATGGCATCATCCCTGGGAACCACCTAATTACCTTGCGACGGTTAATCCAAATCGTGCGTTGCAGTTACTTAGCACCTGGGGATGGAGATCTTGCCGTACATCCTAGGCTGACAAGGCGTTTTAAGTATTCTCTACAAATTAAGTAGAGCTCTATTGAGATGAAGATTCTCATTTACTCCCCTTATTTTTATCCAAGAATTGGTGGTTTGGAAACTGTAGTATCCATCCTTGCTTATGAGTTAGTTGCACAAGGACACGAAGTCAAATTAGTTTCACAAACCCCAACCAAAGATATTAAAGATTTTCCGTTTGAAGTTATTCGTAAGCCCAATCTTAAAAATCTTCTATACCTAACTTCTTGGTGCGATATTTTTTTTCAGGGCTGTATCAGCTTAAAAGGAATTTTTCCTTTGCTAATGGTTCCTAAACCACTATTTGTTACTCATCAGACTTGGTATCTCCGCTCTAATGGAAGACCTGGCTGGCAAGACTATTTAAAGCAGTTTGTTACTCATTTTGCCACTAATATCTCAGCTAGCTCTGCTGTTGCTGCACACTTATCAGCTACCTCTACAGTGATTCCTAATCCCTATCAAGAAGAAACTTTTTATCTGATCCCAGAAATTATTCGCGATCGCGAACTAATCTTTCTAGGGCGGCTCGTCCCTGATAAAGGAGTAGATTTACTGCTAGAGGCTCTTTCCCAGCTTAAAGCTAAGGGATTAACACCAAGCCTAACCATTGTTGGAAATGGCCCAGAAGAAAGCAAACTACGGCAACAGGCAATTGAGTTAGGTATTGAAACACAGGTGGAATTTGTTGGTGCAAAGATTGAAATAGAACTCAACCGCTTACTCAATGCACACCAAATTTTAGTAGTTCCATCCCGTTGGCAAGAGCCATTTGGAGTTGTGGCTCTAGAGGGTATTGCCTGTGGTTGTGTTGTAGTTGGCTCGGAAGGAGGCGGATTAAAAGATGCGATTGGGCCTTGTGGAGTCACCTTCCCCAACAGCGATGTCAAATCTTTAACAAAAATATTAGCTGATTTGTTGAATCATCCCGGTAAATTGTCCACGTATCGAGAAAACGCAAAGCAACACCTAGTACGACATCAAAAGGCAGAAGTTGCCAAAGCATATCTAAAGGTTTTTGAGAGGGCTCTTCAGTGAAGCTACTACTTGGTTTACTGGCAGTTATAGGTTTCTTTGGTATTTCATGCTTTAGTTGGCGTCGTAGTATACAACTAGTGTTTGTTCTACTTGTGATTGAAGGTGCTCTCCGAAAATGGGTGCTTCCTCAAGCGAGTGATCTAATGTATTTCCTGAAAGACTTTGTTTTAATCGCTGCTTATACTAACTTCCTTGTATCGGAACGTAGAAGATTGGTATTCAAGCTTTCAGTGATCAATACCCTAGTTTTGCTTCTTGCTGGTTGGTGTATATTTCAGATATTTAATCCCAGCCTAGGCTCGCCTCTAGTTGGTTTGTTTGGCCTGAGAGGATACCTTCTTTATATTCCTTTAATGTGGATTGTTCCAATCCTTTTCCAATCACAGGAATCTTTACACAAGTTTTTGCGATCGCACTTGCTACTAACTATTCCAGTAGGTTTACTAGGAATTGCCCAATTTTTCAGCCCTCCTTCCAGCCCCCTTAATATCTATACTCCTGGGGATTTAGCAGTCGCAACCTTTGGGGTAGCTAATATTGTTCGAGTTACAGGAACTTTTTCATATATTAGTGGATACACTATCTACCTACTAATTTGTTTTGGCTGTTTAATCCCGCTGCTGTCTAATAGGCAGTCTTACGCATGGAAACTGATCCTAATCTTTGAACTTTGCTTAGTATCTGTTAATTCTTTGATGACAGGTGCGCGTGGGTTGATAATTTTTGAAGTACTATTTCTACTCGGATATTTAAGCATCAAAGTACTCACTCAACCTCAAACTACCCTGCGCTTATTCAAGCAATTTCTTCCACCCACCATCATCGCAATAACTGTTGCCACGCTCTGGTTTCAGCCAGCGATTGATGCTTTTTGGCTACGCACCACATCCAACCAAGATCTATCTAGTCGTGTAGTTAGCACTCTAGCGGAGCCTATTCAGTTTTCGGCGTATAAGGAGCTGGATGGTTATGGGCCGGGTGCTACTCACCAAGCAACGCCTTCACTACGTCGAGCCTTCGACCTACCCGCTGGAGAGTCTATTCCTACTTACTACGAAGGAGAAGTTGGCAGAGTGGCTCTAGAGCTAGGCCCTTTCGGTTCTCTACTTTGGTATGGGCTACGATTGAGTATTCTTTGGGCGCTATGGCGGGTCTTTTGGCGCTTAAAAAGCCCTTTACTACGTGACCTAGCCTTAGCCGCTTCTCTCATTCAAGCGATTCAGATTACAAGTTTCCTCGTCTTTCACCATACTTTTTCGGTCTACTATTGGTTTTTCAGCAGCTTCGTATTTCTGTTACCCCGATTAGAACAACTTGAAAACCGATATCGTGCTGAACGAGTGATGAGATACCATGCTCCATCCCCTTACCTCCCTGGTTCATCCCACCAGTAGCCCGTTTTCTCGCAATGCCGCTACCGCGCTAGCAGAGGCAGGGGTGCTGCATGAAGTTATTACAACAGCGGCCTACAATCCAACTAATTCTTTACCCTGGTATTTACAAGCGTTACCTAGCAAGGTTAAGCAAACTATTACTACTGAGCTGGCAAGGCGAACTTGGGTTCCACCCCAAGGAACTACACTGCAAGCCCATCCTTGGCAAGAAACATTACGGATGCTGTTGGTGAAGACGAAGCTAAGCCAATCCCTAGGACTCGGTGCTCAAGGTCCGATTGCTTGGGTATACAAAAGTCTCGATCGCCATGTGGCTCAGCATCATCTACAAAACCTGAATGCTATTTATGCCTATGAAGATGGAGCAGCAACCACATTTGAAACGGCAAAACAGCAGGGCATTTTGTGTTTATACGATTTACCTATTCCCTTTTATAAGACGAGTCGCCAGATTCAGCTAGAGGAGGCTCAGAAGTTTCCAGAACTAGCCCCAGCGCTGCAAGCAGCTCACGAACCTACCTGGAAAATTGAGCGCAAGCACCAAGAAATAGAACTAGCAGATCATATCTTTGTCGCTTCTTCCATGACTCAGCGATCGCTCCTAGATATTGGTGTCCCAGCAGAGCGGATTAGTGTAATCCCCTACGGTGCGCCCATAGAATATTTTCAACCTCAACCAAAACCAGACTCTAGGTTTCGTGCGTTGTTTGTGGGTCGAGTTGGGCCGCGTAAAGGCGTTCACTATCTTTTACAAGCTTGGCAAGCATTAAACTTGCCCGATGCAGAGCTACTGTTAGTAGGTGTCAACGAGTTCCCCTCAGGCTGGCTAACGCAATATCAAGATATCTGCCGTCATGTTCCTTCCGTACCGCACACAGCGCTCAACCAATACTATAGTTCCGCCAATGTCTTAGTCTTTCCCTCCTTGGTCGAAGGTTTTGGATTGGTCCTTCTAGAGGCAATGGCTTGTGGCATTCCAGTGATCACCACTCCCAACACCGCTGGTCTTGACATCCTCACCGATGGTGTTGAAGGTTTTATTATCCCTATCCGGAATGTAGAAGCATTGCAGGAAAAACTAGATTGGTGCTACCGTCATCCCCAAGAGTTAGCTGAAATGGGCCAAGCCGCTCGTTGCAAAGCCGAGCAACTCACTTGGGAGTTATATCGTCAGCGCTTAGCCAACCAAGTGCGATCGCTCCTGCATAATTCCTAAATATTAATATCCTCCCAACTCAGCTACCTATGTCTCAATCTTCAGAACCAAATTCGCTACATCTCTGGTTTCCGAATCTGTTTGAGTTCAAAGGTGGCATTCAGGTTTATCTAGGCGATCTGCTCCAAGCCTTAACAAAAGCCTTCCCCACACTCAACATTACGGTTCACGACAAGTTAGATCGCTCTTACCCTACTCAAGATTGGCAACAACATCCCGTTTCCTTTGTCATGTATGGCAATCAACCCAATCGACTGAAAACCCTGCACTTTGCTTTGGGTATTGCCATAAGTGCATTAAAACAAAGACCAAAGTTAGTTCTCTGTGGTCATCTTAACTTTGCTCCCGTTGCTTACTGGCTAAACCGTTTTACAGGTATTCCCTATTGGATCTTGGTTTATGGCGTTGATGCTTGGGAAATCAAAAATTCAACGAAAAAAAGAGCCCTTCAAGCTGCCGCAAAAATCATCTCAATTAGCCACTACACTCGCGATCGCCTCATTGATGAACAACATCTAGACCCCAACCAATTTTCCCTATTACCCGTCACATTCGATGCTCATCGCTTCCAACCAGCTTCTAAACCTGACTATTTACTCAGGCGATACAATCTCGCGCCAACACAGCCCACTATCCTCACCGTAGCCCGCCTATCACGAGCTGAGCGCTACAAAGGATACGACAAGATCCTGGAAGCACTGCCTATCATCCGTCAAAGTATCCCTAACGTTCATTATGTTTTAGTAGGTAAAGGAGACGATCGCCCACGGGTTGAAAAATTAATTACGCAGCTTGGCCTACAAGACTGTGTAACCTTAACAGGCTTCGTTTCCGATCAGGAACTTTGCGATCATTACAATCTCTGTGACGTGTTTGCCATGCCCAGCAAAGGGGAAGGCTTTGGCATTGTGTACCTAGAAGCCCTGGCATGTGGTAAACCCACGCTGGGAGGAAATCAAGATGGAGCCATTGATGCGCTCTGCCAAGGCGAATTAGGAGCTCTAGTTGATCCAGATGATGCAGTTCAAATTGCCCATACCATTGTTCAACTCCTGGAGCAGACTTACCCTAACCCCCTCCTGTACCAGTCAGAAACTTTGCGACAGCGAGTAATCAATATCTATGGAATTGAACCTTTTCAACAAAGACTCACTAGTTTAATCGCAACTCATATTTGGGAGGCTTCCAGATGAAGGTTCTACATGTGCTTCCATCTGTCAGTCCCTTGTTAGGTGGTCCCACTCATGTAGTGTTGCATCTAGTCAAAGCTTTGAGAGATTTAGGGATAGAAGCTGAGATCGCGACAACTAATGATAATGGCGACACCACTCTAGATGTGCCGCTCCAGCAGAGAACTGAGTATCAGCAAGTACCTATTTGGTTCTTTCCTCGCTTTCCACTGCGAATGAAGGAGTTTCTCTTCTCAGCTGAATTAACCCGTTGGTTGTGGCAAAATCTTGCTAAGTATGACACCTTAGAGACTCACTATTTGTTTTCTTACGCCTCAACCTGTGCAGGTGCGATCGCCCGTCAACATAAAATCCCCTACACAGTGCGTACAATGGGCCAGCTATCTCCCTGGGCACTGGCTCAAAGCAGCACCAAAAAACGGCTCTATACTCAGTTAATTGAACAGCGTAATCTCCAACAAGCTTCAGCAATTCACTGTACTGCTCCTGGTGAAGCTGAAGATGTCCGAAAATTTGGCATTCACACTCCTACCATCACCCTTCCCTTAGGAGTTGAAATACCAAACTCATGCCCCGAAGCGCGAAAAGTGCTAGGTGAAAAATACGGGATTAGCCCTGATGTCCCTATCGTCTTGTTTCTGTCTCGCCTACATTACAAAAAGCGCCCAGACTTGCTCCTGCAATCTCTCAGCTTCCTTGCCAAAGCAGGGCATCCTTTCCATCTATGCCTAGCTGGTGCTGGAGAGCCAAATTACCTCAAACATCTACAAACTCTTATTGCTTCCTTAGGGCTAACCGCTCAAACTTCCTTAACTGGATTTGTAGCTGGCCGAGATAAAGAGATACTCCTACAAGGTTCCGATATTTTTGTCCTGCCGTCTTTCTCCGAAAACTTTGGGGTGGCAGTGGCGGAAGCAATGGCCGCAGGGCTACCTGTCATCATTACACCCGATATCCAAATTGCCCCAGACATTGCGAGGGCTAAAGCAGGGCTGGTTGTTGAAGGTGAAGTCGAAACCTTATCAGCGGCGATCGCCCAACTTCTCAACTCGCCAGAATTACGACAGCAACTGGGAGAAAATGGTCGTCGATTTGCCCAGTCTCATTATTCTTGGGATGCGATCGCTCAGCAATTGGCAGCTGCTTACACCGCTATTTTACAGAAGCAGCCGTTACCAGGAGAAAAATAGCTTTACGAAAAGTGTTGCACAGGTAATCGAATGATAAACTCTGCTCCCCCGTCTGGAGTACAACCAACTTCGATTTCGCCTTGGTGCTTTTCAATAATTTGATAGCAGATAGACAGTCCTAGCCCTGTCCCCTGACCCACAGGCTTCGTGGTGAAAAATGGATCGAACAACTTACTTCGAATTTCTAACGGAATCCCCAAACCATTATCTTGAATTCGCACTTGCACTTGATGTGGATTCAGCAACTCTGTCTGAATCTTAATTTCCTTATTAGGTTTTTCCGAGTCTTCTAGCAACGCATCCATCGCATTGTTCAGAATATTCATGAATACTTGATTCAGCTGAGCAGGATAACACTCCACCAGAGGTAAATCTTGATATTCCTTAATGATGGTAATACCTTGCTTAATCCGATGATTCAAAATCAATAACGTGCTGTCAATCCCTTCGTGTAAATTGACTGGCTTCATTTCAGCTTGGTCCAGCCGAGAAAAGTTGCGTAACGACAGCACAATCTGCCGAATGCGATCGGTCCCTATTTTCATGGAAGACAATGTCTTAGGTAGATCGTCGGTAACAAAATCTAGGTCAATGGTTTCTATATAATTTTGAATTTTTGGTCCTGGTTCAGGATACTGCTCTTGATAAAGATTAACTAGGTCTAATAGTTCTTGAATATAGCTTTCAATATGTTTAAGGTTGCCGTAGATAAAATTAACAGGATTATTGATTTCGTGCGCTACCCCTGCCACCATCTGACCCAAACTCGACATCTTCTCGGTTTGGATTAGCTGAGATTGGGTTTTACGTAGCTCTTGCAAAGTTTGCTCTAATTTTTGAGCTTGTGCTTGAGCAGTGAGAGCAGCCGTTTGAGCTTGATGATTTAGATAAGCTCTGGAGTGATATCGCAACCGAGCTACGAGTTCAATTTTGTCAGGCAACTTCACTAAATAATCGTTAATCCCTAAAGCAAAGGCTTCTGCTTTCACCTTCGGCTCATCTTTAGTTGAAAGTACAATGAGCGGAATATTAAGGGTAATGGGATTAGAGCGAAAATGCCGCACTAACATTAACCCGTCAATGTTAGGCATAACCAAGTCTTGCAAAATTACCGTAGGCGCAATTTCTTTAGCCAATTGAATAGCTTGCCCAGGATCATTACAGTAATGAAAGACAATGTCTGGTTCAGAAGCCAGCATGCGTCGAATGGCTTCCCCGATAATAATTTGATCATCAATTAGTAGAACTACAATCTGATGAGCTATGGCAAGTGAGGTCGGCTCACTCAAGCATTCTAGATTGTCAGTAGCAATTTCTTGTGACATTGAGAGCATAAGCCAGGTTGATGAGATGGCTAGGGTTTAATGCATGAATCTGTGTAAATATAAAGGCTGGAAGTGAAGGATTAAAGAATCTAGATTGTGGGGTGACTTTGATAACCCGTTGAACCGTTTAAGTGACTAAATTTTAGGATTCAACCTTAGGATTCAATCGCTTCTAATTTGTTAGGAGATTGCATTCGAGTCCACTCTAGAGGTGGCAAAGTTGGCGATCAGGAATTGGTTGATTAGCAATGCTAAGTAGTGAAAGTTATAATTTGATAGTTTAGCCTATACGCTATAGTTCCCTAATCCGTATTTTGGCTAATCTTCTTCCATCAAGTGACTGGATAAATTTTGCTCTAGTTTGGTCATTCTAGAAGTAATTCTCAGCGATCGCCCCCGGTCACTGGCTGAGATGCCTGAAATTCTATTTGATCTCGTTAGCCTCCCCTATGTTAATGCTGCTCTTTGCAATTGATGATGAGCGTTATGCCTTGGAGGGTCAGCAGGTAGTAGAGGTGCTGCCCTTGGTGAGCCTGACCAAACCGCATCAAGCGCCCCCTTGTGTTTCTGGCTTCCTACACTATCGAGGCTCTATGATTCCTGTTGTTGATATATGCCAACTGATTCGGGGCCGTCCTTGCCGCTCCTTCTTAAGTACCCGGATTATTGTGGCTCGCTTTCTTACCTCAGATCACCAGACCCAAGTCTTGGGTTTACTGGCAGAGAGAGTCACTCAGACCTTTGATGCCGCAGATGCCACGCCGATCCCGATCGGAATGGTTGTAGATACAGCGGCTTATTTAGGGAATAGAGTTTTAGATGCTCAAGGCATCATCCAGTGTCTTCACGTAGAACATTTGTTGTCTCCAGAACAACGAGCTAGTCTGCCAGTCGTGCAATAAGGTAGCTGAGAATGATCCAGGCTGCAATCGAGAATTTACTCAGACAAAAAATTGGGTTGAATGCAGCTGCCATTGGCTCTAATACGATCGCTAGAGCCGTAAGACATCGCATGACTAAGTGTGCCCTAGACGATATTGCAACTTATCTCACCCAATTACAGACCTCAGCGGCAGAACTAGAAGCACTGATTGAAACCATTGTGGTGCCCGAAACTTGGTTTTTCCGCGATCGCGAACCCTTTGTGCTCTTGGCTCACTATGTGATGTCCGAGTGGTTGCCTGCTCACCCTAACCAAGTCCTGAGAATTTTGAGTGCGCCTTGTTCTACAGGGGAAGAGCCCTATTCGATCGCGATCGCGTTGCTGGAAGCAGGGTTGACAGCTCCACAATTTCGGATTGATGCAGTAGATATCAGCCAAAAAGCACTGCAAAAAGCGCAAAAAGCTGTTTACGACGAGTACTCGTTTCGAGGTAATGCTGCGATCGGTAGAAAAACAGGGACTCAAGCTCAGGGAAATGAAAAAAACAGTTTTCTCAAAGAGCAATACTTTCAGCGCCTTACAGATGGCTACCAACTCCATGAATCGGTGCGGAAAACAGTTAATTTTATTCAGGGAAATGTTTTAGAATCTCAGACTTTAGGGGGCCAATCAATCTATAATGTGGTGTTTTGCCGCAACTTGCTGATTTATCTCGATCAGGCTGCTAGAGAACAAACCGTTTGTCGCTTAGATCAATTGCTGGTAAAGCAGGGGTTATTCTTTGTCGGCCATTCTGAAATGGGGCAACTACCTTCCTCTCGATTTAGCCCAGTCCGACATTCACTCGCCTTTGCTTTCCGTAAGCTGGACCATTGCCCTCCAGATCAAGCTCAACCTTTAAAAACCTACAGTCCATCTAGCCAAAAACGCAGTCAAGCAGCTCAGCCCCGTCTAGGCAGAACCTCTACCTTAATTCGTAAGTCTCCGGAGCTACTGCCAGCGAGTCCTGAGACGATCGTTTCCAAGGTGGCATCAAACGCAACCAGTTCGCAGGTTATCGCTAAACCTACTGCTCAAAAGTCTTTTGTAAAATCTTCTCTAAAAGCTGCCAAAGCATTAGCAGATAAAGGTCAGTTGACTGAGGCTGTGGCTGCTTGTGAAGTTTACCTCAACCACAATCGGAGTTGTGCGGAAGCCTATTGTCTTTTGGGACAGCTTTACCAGGCAGTAGAGCAAGAAACAGCCGCTGAGCAATGTTTTCGTAAAGCGGTTTACTTGCAACCTCAACACGAAGAAGCGTTGTTACATCTAGCTTTATTAAAAGAACAGTCAGGGGATGTAGCAAGCGCAAAGGTTCTACGGCAGCGGTTACAACGAATTCATGTTTCTCAAGGCTGAGCCTCAACTCATCTTAAATTCTGCCTGAAAAACTGTAATTGAAAATTGGAGTAGCGGTACAAGAGTAGTCATTTTGAGTGACATCTACAAAGACCATGTACTCAGAAATATTACAAGTTTACAACTGCTGAATTTAGGACTATTAAAACCTAATGTGATCTTTCTTGTAGAGGTTGGTTGAAGAGATTATTTATCTTTGAAAACAACCTCTATTAGCCATGAAAAGTTAGTGAGTTTGAGCTGAAGTTGGGAAACATAAGTTATCTATTTCTTGCCAGCATCTTTGACTGAGTGCGATCGCAAGAGATTGTAAGAGGCTATTTTAATTCTTGTCTTGGAGAACTAAATGCTTAAAAACATGTCATTGCAGAGTAGACTGATTGGCTCCTTTGGTCTAATGAGTGTCATTGTTCTAGTAGCGTCCTCAGTCGGATGGATGGGCATCTCTCGGCTGAGTAAACACATTGATACCTTGAGTAAAACTAGCCTTCCTAGCGTTGCTGGCATTTGGAAAGTTAATGAGGGGCAGACTCAGGTTCAGTCCTCCATGCGAGCTTTAGTCAATCCAGAGATTAGTGAAGAAAATAAACAAACTGAAATGACCCGCATCAAGAGTGCGTGGAAGCAAATTGATGATGGGTTTAAAGAATATGAGTCAGCTCCCCAAACATCTGAGGAGGCAGTTCTCTATAAAGGTCAGTTTAAACCTCATTGGGATGATTGGAAGCAAGATCATGAAAAGTTCCTTCAACTTTACGAGGCTGCAAGGCAAAATAGTTTAACTGAAGCTGAGGTCAAAAATCTTAACCAATTTCTAGCTTTTGAAGAACGTCAGTCATTTGATATAGCTACAGAAGATTTGTTGAGAATTTTAGATATCAATGCTGAAGTTGCTAGAGTTGCTCAGGTTGCAGCAGCTCAAGATAGTAGTCAGGCATCTTTTTGGGTGCTCTTTGCATTGATTGCGGGTCCTACGGTGGCGATCGCTTTAGGAACTTACCTAAGCCGCACGATCGCGAAGCCTTTAGGTACAAAAGTTGCCAATGTCGTAGTTGTGGCAGAGCAGATTTCAGCCGGAGACTTAACCACTCAAGTTGAGGCTGGGACTAACAGTAATGATGAGGTTGACAAGCTACTTATGGCTTTTCAGGCCATGACTCACAATCTCAACTCTTTAATTCGTCAGGTGCAACAATCTGGCATTCAAGTCACAACTTCTGCGACGAAAATTGCGGCCTCTGGGAAGCAATTGGAAGCCACGGTGACAGAACAGGTCGCTGCCACTAATGAAGTTGTTGTGACTGCAAAGGAAATTGCGGCTACTTCTGGAGAACTTGCCAACACGATGGAAGAAGTCGCGACCATGTCTCAAGAAACGACTGTAGCGGCAGCTGCCAATCAAGAAGATTTGATCCGGATGGCAACAACCATGCGCCAGCTAGTGGCAGCGACCAACTCCATTTCTGCCAAGCTGGAAGTCATTAGCGAGAAAGCCAACAACATTAATAGTGTGGTCAATACCATTACGAAGGTGGCAGACCAGACGAACCTCCTGTCACTCAATGCCGCGATCGAAGCTGAAAAAGCAGGAGAATACGGGTTGGGCTTTGCGGTGGTAGCGAGAGAAATCCGACGCTTAGCTGACCAAACCGCTGTGGCTACCCTCGACATTGAGCAGATGGTAAAAGAGATGCAATCTTCAGTCTCCACCGGAGTCATGGAGATGGATAAGTTTACCAAGGAGGTAGGCCGAGGTATGGAAGATGTGGGCAATATTAGTGAGCAGTTAGGAGAAATTATTGAGCAAGTGCAAGCGCTATCTCCCCGATTTTCGGTGGTAAATCAAGGAATGGAAGCTCAATCTCAGGGAGCACAACAAATCAGCGAAGCAATGGTGCAGTTAAGTGAAACCTCCGTGCAGACGGCTGACGCTTTGCAGGAAATCAACCGAGCGATCGATCAGTTAAACCAAGCAGCTCAAGGCTTGCGCCAAGAAATTTCTCGCTTTAAGGTAGGGGCGATCGCCTTGGAACCACAACCGCTCTATAGCTACTAATCTATAGCTAGTGAAGTACCCGACGCTGATTGCAAGCAATACAGCACGGGCTTCCTGTTTCAACAGCCGCTGCCTCCACCTTGCAAGCAAAGTATTGGTCTGACGCAGCTTCTGGAGGTTTTGGTCATGCCTGCATTCGCAGCACATCCCACTGACTCCCGTGATAGTTGCCTACCACCCAGGCAGCAACCCGCCTTCCGCAGGTTGATAACTTTTGCTTTTGCTTCTCTTGGATTTACGCCATGGCGACCAGTTGGAGAAAACAGCTTCCCTGAGCTACCGATCTGTCTGCGGCAAGGGTCGAACCTCTACTTTGAAGTTTGCCTGTCTGTTCGATGCGGTCAGGTGGGTTGTTAAACCATCTGTATTATACCCTGAAACCCTTGCCATGAAAGATTTCAAGCTTTTTATTTGCTCGATAGGTTGGCGATTCGTCGCTCACCTACTCCACCCGCCCATGGCATCGTTCGGGGTGAGACTCCTCATCGCCGGACTCCCTATCCCGACGCTGTCTTTTCAAGTACAGTGCGGGGCTTCCGTCGCTAGCTAAATAGAAAGTTTTGTCCAGCCATGACTCCAATTACCCACATCAACCCCCGCAAAGCCCAAACTGAGGGAGTTTCTCATCTCAAAAATTGGATTGTTCTCCTATGCACGACGATTACGTTGTTAGGAGGTATCGGCTGGTACGTTTGGTTCTCTGCTCAGAGCGCTCAAAAAACTAGAGTTCTCAATCAACGAGTGCAAGAGCTGAGTGGCGGCATGATCTATTTAGATGAAGTTCTAACCATGTCTGCTCGTCTGGCCACCACCACAGGCGATGTCCGTTGGGAAGAACGCTATCGGCAGTTTGAGCCAACCTTAGCAGCTAATTTGCAAGAGACGATGCAGCTTCTGCCTAAGTTATTTGACACTGAAGCGGTGACAAAAGCCACGACTGCCAATGCTCAGTTGAGCCAAATAGAAGACCAAGCCCTGAATCTAGTCCGCCAAGGCAAATCACCCGCCGCTGCGGCTCTGCTGTTTAGCCCAGAATACGAACGCCAAAAGCAAATTTATGCGCAAGGACTGCAAGAACTAACTACGGCGATGCAGCAATTTGTGAAGCGTTCTCTTCAAGCTCAAGCTCAGCAATCTCTTTGGGCTACAGCAATCATTATTATTGCTTTGCTGCTGCTGTTGCTGCTCTGGGGCAGTGTGTTACGCATGCTCATGCGATACATTTTGACCATCAAGAATCTTGTAGGTGTCACAGAAGAAATCGCTACAGGTGATTTAACAGTTCAAATCGCTGAAGGTACAGACCGCCAAGGTGAAATTGGCCAGTTTCTAGCTGCCTTAGAGAGCATGACCCAAAGCTTAAACGCCTTGGTACGTCAGGTACAAAACTCTGGCTTGCAGATCGCAACTTCAGCCACCCAGATCGCCGTTTCTGGCAAACAATTAGAATCCACTGTCATCGAGCAAATTGCAGCTACGAGTGAAGTGGTCGCGACTACCCAAGAAATTGCCTCAACTTCTCGCACCTTGACTCACACAATGGAAGAAGTTGCTGCCATGTCGCAGACTACTACAGGTGCTGCGGCCAAAAGCCAAATGAGCTTGACCCAGATGGCAACTACAATGCGGCAATTGGTCAATGCTACCACTACGATTTCTGGCAAGTTAGAAACAATTAGTGAGAAGGCAAATAACATTAGCAACGTTGTTGCCACGATTACAAAAGTTGCTGATCAAACCAATCTCCTCTCCCTTAATGCCGCGATCGAAGCTGAAAAAGCAGGAGAATCTGGCCGAGGTTTCAGCGTAGTTGCTAGAGAAATCCGCCGTCTTGCGGATCAAACTTCGGTGGCTACCCTAGATATTGAACAGACCGTTCATGAAATGCAGTCAGCTGTTTCCACAGGCGTCATGGAAATGGACAAATTTATGAAGGAAGTAGAAGGTGGCGTAGGAGAGGTTAATGGCATTGGTTGCCAACTGAAAGAAATTATTCAGCAAGTAGAGGCTCTAGCACCCAGATTTATCATGGTCAATCAAGGCATGGAGGGGCAGACTCAAGGCGCTCAACAAATCAACGAAGCCATGACCCAACTGCGAGATACCTCTGAGCAGACGGCAGATTCTCTTAAGGAAATTAATCACGCGATCGAGCAACTGCAAGATGTAGCTCAAAAATTAAATCAAGAAATTCTGCGCTTCAAAATTAGTTGAGTTGGGTTTATGCATCAAGCCTATGTTTAAGCATAAGAGGCTAAGAAACCGTATTTTGATAGGATACTCCCTGCCCATTCTGTGTTTAGTGGGGCTGGGTGGAGTTGTTCATATCAACACAAGCAATGCTTTCCAGAGACAGGCAGAAGAAAAGATAGTTCAGACCACTATTGTTGAGGTTGACCAAATGGTGCTGGGTGTTGCCAGAATGGTCAGAAATGTCCGAGGCTATCTGTTATTTCCAGAAGATAAAAGCTATATCCGGTCTTATGAAAAAGGTTTGGAACTATTTAATCAAGCCTATAGAAATCTTAGTCAGCAAACGCAGGGTTTGGAACGCCAGCAGCAAATAGCGAATCTTGCGAACAAGATCAATCAAAATCAAGCAATTTCTCAACAAATTTTTGAGCTAATTGACTTAGGGCAATTAGTTGAAGCTAAAGCTCTTATGCAATCTCTCCGAATGGATGATATTGACGAAGCCCGTCAACAGATTTTTCAGGTAGAGCAGGCTGCGTTACAGCGCCTGGAACAAGAATCTGAATCTGCCCAAAGACTAGTTGTTATTTCAGTTATTTTGGGCGTAATTATATCTATTGTTTTTAATCTCATTGTTGGGCTTTGGCTCTCTCGACAAGTGGAGTCTCAAATCGCGGAAATTGTAGATGTTGCTGAGAAAATCTCTGTCGGTGATTTAACAGTAAAGTTAAAAACTGATATTAGCGATCGCAATGAAATTGGTCAGCTTCTCCTCGCCTTTCAAAGGATGATTCAGGGTCTCAGTGGATTTATTGGACAAGTTCAACAATCTGGGATTCAAGTGACGGCTTCAATCACCAAACTGACGGCTTTTGGGAAGCAACTAGAGGCGACGGCTACTGAACAAATTGCTTCTACCCGTGAAGTGGTAGCGACCGCAAAACAAATTGCAGTGACTTCTGGAGACTTGGTACAAACGATGGAAGTCGTTGCTGCTAAGTCGCAAGATACCGCTACCAGCGCCACTGTGAGCCAGGCCAATCTCACTGCGATCGCTAACACGATGCATCAATTGGTGACATCAACTGCCTCCATAACCTCCAGATTAGAAGTCATTCGAGAGAAGGCTCAAAGTATTAATCAGGTGGTTAGCACTATTACCAAAGTGGCTGACCAGACGAACTTACTGTCCTTAAACGCCGCGATCGAAGCCGAAAAGGCAGGGGAACAAGGGTTAGGCTTTGCGGTGGTGGCTAGAGAGATTCGTCGATTGGCCGACCAAACCGCTGTGGCAACTTTAGATATTGAGCAGACCGTTAAAGAGATGCAGGCTTCTGTCTCTACTGGGGTGATGGAAATGGATAAGTTTAACCAGGAAGTGAAACGGGGGGTTCAGGAAGTCAGTGAAATGAGTCGGCAGATGGGACAGATTATTGAGCAAGTGACGACTCTAACCCCTCAATTTTTAGTCGTGACTCAGGGGATGGAAACTCAGGCGGAAGGGGCACAACAAATTAGTGAGGTGATGAGCCAGCTCAGTGAGGTATCGACGCAAACAGCAGATTCACTGCAAGAAGTTAATCGAGCGATCGCCCAGCTAGGCGCAGTGGCGCAAGGCCTACATCAAGGAATTGCTCGGTTTCAGGTCAGCGATTATTGACGCACTCCCACGGCTAAAGCACGTGGGATTCAGCGATACTGGCGAACAATGCGAGGCGAACCCCGTCTGACTTGCTCTCTCGCTCTAGACAACGCCCTGCCTAGTTGGACTGCTCTCAAACAACCAGAATTGGTTTTCTCTCTTTAGGACTGACAGACAATGCGTAGCGAAGCGTGCCGAAGGCTTATCCTGGATTTTACCCCTAGCGATTCAAGTTTTCCAATTAAACTGCCAAGCCTACATTCCTACGGTACGTTTGAGTCTTTACCCGAACAACTTCTGTTCAGAACCCGCCGAAACCCAAGTATGTTGAAGAACTTACCTGAATTTTATCAGAATACATAGTTCATTCGTTCGCTAAAAGCTCACCGCCTTATATCCCACCGAAGACAGCATGTGGGCTTTACGGCGATTTCTGTAAACTCAGCCCCCATGAATCAACCCAACCTACCCTCTTCCTCGGAACGTTGCTGGAATAACATTGGTGTCTCCGGCGATCGCTCCTGTCCAGAACTTTTAGAAATGATCCATTGCCGCAACTGCTCTGTCTATGCTCAGGCGGGCCGCAGTTTGCTAGAGCGAGAAATTCCAGCTAATTATCTGCTGGAGTGGACTAGCTCTTTAGCTGAAGAGAAAACGGAACCCACAGCGGGCACTCTATCAGTAGTCATCTTTCGCTTGGGTCGTGAGTGGTTAGCCCTACCCGCACTCTTATTTCAGGAAATTACACCGATTACTTCTGTACGGACGTTGCCCCACCGGAGCAATCAGATCTTTCAAGGTTTGGTAAACATTCGCGGAGAACTGCAATTGTGTGTTTCACTCCGAGATTTGCTTGGCATTGAGCAGGCCACGGCTCACGCAACTAACCAACAGATTACTTATCAACGGATGGTGGTGGTGCAAAGCCAAAAAAGTAGTTGGGTGTTTCCGGCAGATGAAGTGTATGGGGTGCAATCTATCCGCCTAGACGAAATCCGCAATTTGCCTGCCACCCTCTCTAATGCTAAAGACACCTACACCAAAGGCATTATCAACTGGCAAAACCATAGTGTTAGCTACCTAGATGACGAGTTGCTGTTTTACACGCTGAATCGGAGGATTCTGTGAGGAGCGATAACCAGGATTTTAGCCATTTCTCAATGCTGGAATTGTTCCGGATGGAGGTGGAAGCCCAAGCCACGGTCTTAAACCACGGTCTGCTAGAGCTGGAAACTAATCCTGGAATGCCTGAGACGCTGGAATCACTGATGCGGGCTGCTCACTCGATCAAAGGAGCCGCACGAATTATTGATTTAGAGGTGGGCGTCAAACTGGCTCATGTCATGGAAGATTGCTTTACCAGTGCTCAGATGGGCGTTGTGACCTTGGCGGCGGCACAAATTGATGTGTTGCTACAAGGCGTTGATTTACTGTTACGACTGAGTTGTGTCCCAGAAACCCAGCTTCAGGGTTGGCTGGCAGAACAGGCTGATGGGATTGAAGCGTTGTTGTCTGCGATCGCCACTTTACTAAATCCACAACCGCAACCCCTAGCCAATGAACTACCACAGATTAACGAACTACCAGCAATTTCTGACCTTACAGTTCCAATAGAGTTAACGCCAGTAGTGGCTGTTGCGTCTGAGGAATTTAACCCCGCGCCGATTCTAGAAGCAGAAGCGATCGCGACTCATCTGCCCACTGTAGATCTAGCTAAAGTCATGCCCTTCGGCTCAGCGGGGGGACAGATTGCCGACAGCCCCGATCGGGTGGTTCGAGTCAGTGCCGACAACCTCAGCCGCTTGATGGGATTAGCCGGAGAGTCTCTAGTCGAAGCGAACTGGTTGCAGCCCTTTGCCGATTCACTGCTGAAGCTGAGACGGCAGCAAACTGAACTGTCTACATTAATCGAAAAGCTGCAAGGGTCGCTGGTTGGGCAGACCTTAAACCAGCGCAGTGAAAATTATCTGAATGCGGTACGGCAACAAGCGACTAGTTGTCGGGAAATGCTGAGCGATCGCTTGAATGAACTAGAACTATTTGCCCGTCGTTCTGCCAATTTGTCCGATCGCCTCTATCGCGAAGTGCTGGCGAGCCACATGCGTCCTTTTGCCGATGGGGTTCAGGCATTTCCTCGGATGGTGCGAGATTTGGGTAGACAGTTAGACAAGCAGATCCGCTTTGAAGTCTTGGGCAAAGCCACGGATGTAGACCGAGACATTTTGGAAAAGCTAGAAGCACCGCTGACTCACCTATTACGCAATGCAGTTGATCACGGCATTGAGCCGATGGCAGAGCGTTTAGCAGCGGGTAAACCAGCCGAAGGGTTAGTGCGCCTCGAAGCAGTACATCAGGGTGGAATGCTCTCGATCACTGTGTCGGACGATGGGCGAGGCATGGATTTTGAGCGTTTACGCACCAAGATTGTCAGCAAGCAGTTGGTCAGCCCTGAGATGGCTCCTCAACTGACAGAAGCGGAGCTGATTGAATTTCTGTTCTTACCGGGTTTTTCCACCAGCGACACTGTTACCGAGCTTTCGGGACGGGGTGTGGGGTTGAATATTGTGCAGAACATGATCCAAGAAGTTGGGGGGAGCCTGCGAGCGGTTTCCAAACTGGGTAAAGGCATGACCTTTTATCTGCAATTGCCCTTGACTTTATCGGTCATTCGCACGCTCTTGGTAGAAATTGCTGGAGAGCCTTATGCCTTACCGCTGACTCGCATTGACCGCATTGCTATGGTGGAACCAGAGGCGATCGCCGTAGCCGAAAACCGCCAGTTCTTCACCATTGATGGACAAAATATTGGCCTAGTGGTGGGCCAGCAAGTTCTAGAGTTACCTGCCTCTGCCTACGATGCCAAGGCGCTGCCTGTGATCGTGATCAGCGATCGCCTCAGTTGTTATGGCTTGGTCGTCGATCGATTTCTGGGTGAGCGAGATTTAGTCGTCAGACCGCTCGATTCGCGTTTGGGCAAAGTGAAAAATATCAGTGCTGCGGCTCTTTTAGAAGATGGTTCCCCAGTGCTTCTGATCGATGTAGAAGACATGGTGCGATCGATTGATCACTTGTTAACCAATGGTCAACTCAGCCACATTAGCCGCAAAACTGAAAAGGTAGCGACCAAAGCTCAAAAGCGGGTTTTGGTCGTTGACGATTCCATCACCGTGCGCGAAATGGAGCGGAAGTTGCTGCAAAATAAAGGGTACGCGGTTGAGGTTGCAGTCAATGGAATAGATGGCTGGAATGCGATTCGTACAGGTCATTTTGATTTGATTGTGACCGACATTGACATGCCCCGGATGAATGGAATTGAATTGATCGCTCAGCTAAAGCAACATGCCACCCTCAAGGCTTTACCCGTGATTATTGTGTCTTACAAAGATCGAGAAGAAGACCGGATGCGAGGGTTAGAAGTAGGAGCAGACTACTACCTAACCAAGAGCAGTTTCCACGATGACACGCTCCTACATGCGGTGCGCGATCTGATTGGGGAGGCGATCGCATGAGAATTGCCATCGTTAATGACATGCTGCTGGCCGTAGAAGCCCTTCGCCGTGTGGTGGCTACGGTTCCTGAATATGAAGTCGCTTGGGTGGCCCGCACAGGGACAGAAGCGGTAACTAAAGCGGCTCAAGATACCCCAGACTTGATCTTGATGGATTTGCTCATGCCAGAACTGGATGGGGTAGGAGCGACTCGTCAAATCATGGTTCAATCTCCCTGTGCCATCGTGCTAGTTACGGCAACTGTGAGCGGTCACGGTGCTAAGGTCTTTGAAGCAATGGGGTATGGCGCTTTAGATGCGGTGAACACGCCCATTTTAGGGCCACAAGGACAAGGCGCAAGTGGCACTGAGCTGTTGGCTAAAATTTTGATGGTTGCCAAGCTGATTGGTAAATCTCCTGCCCGAAAGTCGCGATCGCTCGATCAAGCCAAGCCAGTCACTTTTGCCCAGCCGACACCACCTTTAGTCGTGATTGGCGCTTCAACTGGGGGACCACAGGCATTACGCACGATTCTGTCTCATTTCCCCATCAGCTTCCCCGCAGCGGTGGTGGTGATTCAGCATGTAGATGCTCAATTTGCTCCCGGTTTAACGGAATGGCTCAATCAACAAACGACACTTCCCGTAAAAATTGCCCAGCACGGTCAATTTCTGCAAGCAGGGACTGTTTGTGTCGCCAGCACCAACAATCATCTAGTTCTACAGGCCGATCTGAGCTTGGCCTATACACCAGAGCCAACTCAATCAACTTATCGCCCTTCGGTCGATGTCTTTTTCAATAGTGTGGCAGCTCACTGGCCTCGCAAAGGTGTGGCACTTTTGTTGACAGGGATGGGCAAAGATGGGGCAATGGGGCTGAAGTCTCTCTATGCCACTGGTTGGCATACGATCGCTCAGAACCGAGAGACTTGTGTGGTTTACGGCATGCCCAAAGCCGCTGTTGAATTGGGGGCTGCCAAAGAAGTTCTTCCACTGCCCGCGATCGCCCCTGCTTGTCTGGAACAAGTGATTCCTCGCTGGGCCAGACGGGCCTAAATCAGACCTAGGGTAGCTTGCTCTGGAGGAGTAGGGTGCTGTGGTTGTCAATAAGGACTGGGCGACTTTGGCGATCGGTGGCACTGAAGCTCTCAAAGTAGCGTTGTGGTGCTAAGGGAAAATGGGAGAAGTCAAATAAAGCATCCCCATCGGCAAGGTCTGCCCAGAAGTAGCGCAGGCTTGGCAGCAAGGCTTCGGCTGCTTCCGGTCGCAAATTAAGCGGCGGCTGAGTGAGCAGCTTCAGCATAAAGGGATGGCTGCGATCGCCCATCCACTGGCGGGAAGCTTGTTGCAGTTGCGGCCAATCGGGTACAGCATCGACGCGATGAGATTCTACCTGGAGCCATTGTCTACCCTGGCGATCGCTATGAAACTGCAAAACTCGGTAAGGGTGAGGATAGCTGACCAAAGAACCTGTCGTGATCTCGTAAATGCCTTGGTGTTGGGCGATATCTTGCACATGCAGATGCCCGGTAAATATCAGTTGCACTCCAGCATCTTGCAGTATTTGCAGCAGGGTTGGAGCGTTTTCTAACATGTAGCGGCGGCCCAACGGATGTTGCGATTGCCTAGGCAGGTGTTCTACAACATTGTGATGCACCATCACCATCACTAATTCTTGCGCTTCAACTTCGCTCAGCACTTGTCTCAACCAGCTCAATTGCGGTTCATCCAAACGACCTATTTGTTTGCCTTGGGCATCAAACTGGTTGGAGTTTAGCCCAATCAAGCGCACTCCTGGCAAGAGTTTGCAGGTGTAGTACATCTGGGAAATATCTTCGTAGCCGAACTTGTGGTAATAAGTGGGAAAATCTGCCCAACTAATCGAAGTGTCATTGGCGATCGCGTTGGGAAAATCGTGGTTTCCGGGAACCACATAGGTAGGAAAAGGGAGCTGAGCCAATCGCTCTGCCAACCAGGTATGATTTTCGGGTTCGCCATGTTGGGTAAGGTCGCCAGGGATCAGCAAAAAGTCAAGGTTTAGCTGCTCTAGGTGCTCCAGAATGAGTTCAAGGGCGGGAATACTGACCTCAACCAGATGAAATCGATTGGGATGCTCCCAGATAGTGTGGGGTAGGGCAATGTGCAAGTCGCTAACGATCGCAAAGCGGCACTGAAGGCTCATAAGATAATTTTTTAAGGTGGGTGATCTAGCAATTAAGTTGGTTCCAAACCTGAGGGTGAAGAACCCAATTAAGAATCGATTAAATTGGTTTTATTGTCGCAAACAGATTTCTTCTAAAGGATGATCCTAAGGAGAAATTACGGTACAGCTTGCTAAGTATTTACGAGAGGAAGCATCAACTTTGTCACTGGTTCGAGTTCGAGAACACGTTAATCCGCTGAGTCGCAAATATCAAAGTCCAGTCAAACCACCGGACTGGAGCCGAGTGTATGCAGATTTAGCCCAGCCGCTGCATTTGGATATTGGCTGTGCGAGGGGGCGCTTTGTGCTGAGTATGGCGCAAACGGAACCCAGTTGGAATTTTCTAGGTTTAGAAATTCGAGCTACTTTGGTGGATCAAGCCAACCAAGAGCGGGATGAGCTAAATTTAACCAATTTGCACTACTTGTTTTGTAATGCGAATACTTCGGCGCGATCGCTTTTGCACTCGTTACCTAAGGGGGTGTTGCAGCGGGTGACGATTCAGTTCCCTGATCCTTGGTTTAAGCGCCGCCACCAGAAGCGACGGGTGGTGCAACCGGAGTTGGTGCGGGAGTTGGCGAGTTATTTGGTGCCTGGTGGGATGGTGTTTTTGCAGTCTGATATTCAAGAGGTGGCTGTGGAAATGTGCGATCGCTTTGAGGAGCACACAGCGTTTCAGCGGCAAGGGGAAGGTTGGCTGAGTGAGAATCCTTTGTCTGTGCCAACGGAGCGGGAATGTATGACGTTGGAACGGGGGGAACCTGTTTATCGGGCTTTGTTTGTGCGGTCTTGAGGTTCTTGGAAGAACCGAGCCCTTGGGGGCGCTTGCCCCCAAACCCCCGCTGAGGGACGGTTGCGTCCCCCAGACCCCCTCCAAACGAATCTAGCTGTGAGTGTTTCGAGTCTTGAACGGGGTCAAATATTGGCTCTCAGGGGTTGGCTACTGGCTTGAATTTCTGACTCCTAGCTCCTCACTCCTCACTTCTTGCCCCTCACTTTTTCATCCTTCATCCCTCCTCCTTCATCCTTTACCAAGTCGGCAACCAACGCCGCAGTTGCCACTCTGTGGGGGATAGGGGCAGGCCGAGGTAGAAGGGTAGCCAGAAGATGAAGGCCATGATGATCAGAAAGATGGCTGTGACCCCTGCGATTCGGAACCAGTATTGGCGGCTATGCAACCAACGATCGATCAGCCAGGCGATCGCGAGTAGTGAGAAGACGGAAGCACCCATGTAGTGGTATAGGAAGGTGCAGCGGCTGACTCGCATCCAAGGGATTAAGTTGGCTCCATAATTGGCGACGAGGTAAACGCCAATCCACAGGTCTATTGAGCTAGTGATTGATCCAGTAAATGATCCAGTAAACGATCCAGTAGCTGGCTGAGGGAGGGTAGGGGCTGCGATCGCTTGGGTAGGGGCTTGGTTTGGGATTGCGGCGATCGCGTGGGCAGCGTCGGTTTGCTGCACCCAATTGTAGAAACGCTTTCCTAGCATCCACATCACTAAGAGAATTCCGGCGGTGGATAGCCACCAGAGGGCTGGGTTGCCCATTGCGTGAATGTCGTACACCAGTTTGACGGCTGACTGCGGGAGGGAAGGCTTGGCAGGTACGATGTCGCTGGTGGTTTGGGCAGTTTCGTAGAAATACAGGATGGGGCGCTGCATGAAAAGCCAGGTGTACCAGTCGGAGCAGTAGGGGTGGATTTTGGGACCGTCGCCAACTCGCTCGTGGTATGACAAAATTCGTTTTTGCACGTCCCAGAAGTTGGGAGTGGGATTGAGTCGCAGGTGAGGAATCCAACTCAAACTGTAGGTCAGGACTGGGACAATTCCCAATGCTGTAATGGCGGTAAAGAGGTTGAGTTGAGTTAGCTTGCGGAGGGGAGAAATGAATTGTTTACCGCTAGGTGTAAGGATGGGGTCGGGTGTGCCTCCCCAGAATTTAGCGATTAGGCGCATCCCCCAGGCTGTGAACCACAACAAATAAGCGCCAAACAAAAACCACAAGCCATTCCACTTGATGGCAGCAGAAGCTCCAAAGCTAATCCCTGCTAGAATCAGCCACCACCAGCGTTTTACGCCTCGTCGCTCTAGCGATCGCAAGAAAAACCATTGCCCCAACAAACCAAAGCTGATCAGGTACACGTTCACCAAGGCGTAGCGTGATTCGACCAGAAACAGGCCATCTAAGGTGGAGAGTAAACCTGCGATCAAGGCGTAGCTACGGCGACGGGTGAGCTGGTAGGCTATGCCCATCACAATCAACGGGATGAATGACCCAACTAGAGCATTGAGCCAGCGATAGCTGAAGGGGGACAGCAGCGAACCTGTGAGGGAGTTTTTGACTGCGTCTGCGCCCCACGGGGTTTGATTAGCGAGCCAAATGCCAATGGCAATCAGGTATTTGCCTAGAGGTGGGTGTCCATCAAAAAAAGGCCGCTGGATCAGGTAGTTGTTGGCAAATGTGGCGAAGTAAACTTCATCAAAAACGAGGGTATTGAAGCGACTCAGGCCCCAAAACCGCAACGCGATCGCTAGTAAGAATATCCCAACGGTGCCAAGCACAAACCAAAGCTGAGGTCGCTTAGACAACTGTTTAGACCAGGCCATAAACCAACTCTCAATCCCCTAACTTGCCTAACTTTTGCTACCTTGCTGTAAGGCTTAACCTATCGCAATGAACTTTGCTCCATCAACGATACGCCAAAAGCTGCCCTCTCTTCCTACTTCACCCCATCAGATTTTTGCTGCTGGATTGAGAAAAACAGTCACTAAAATTACACAGCGACTTACTCCTCTTTTTGACAGATGAAGGGATTGGAGGGAGTGAACCACACTAGACTCAGAAGTTCGTTGGAGGTTAGATTTATGGCAACTAGCAATGGTGGAGCGCAGGCAGTAAGCAACTTAGAATACGATTTGCTGACGGTGCTTCAAAATAAGTCTGAAGCCGTAAAAGCTTACGATTCCTATATTCAAGACGCTCAATCGACTGGATCGCAACCTTGTGCAGAGCTGTTCCAAAAGCTGCAACAAGAAGATATGCGTCAAGCCCAAGAAATTCGTCAACACCTGCAAGAAGTGATGCAAAAGGGCAAGATGTAGGCGATCGCGAAGCTTCCTTTAGCCAATCATTGATCATTAATGCCGAGAATTAGTTTTTCTCAGACCCTCCTCCATCCGGGGAGGGCTTTGGTTAAAGGTTAAATAAGGCTTGCACTTGAGCTAAGGGTAATTGCCAAAGCAGTTCTGGTTGCCATTTGTCTGGATCAAGACGCGATCGCTGGCCTCGTTGATAGGCTTGCCGCAGCCTTTCCCAGAGGGGTTGGTTGAATTTTTTCCAAGTAGAAATGCTTGCACTTCTGCTTCAGCGAGTGAGTCGCTGCCGTAACCCGTCAGGATATGAATGCCGTCGTGGAGTTGTTTGTGGCGGAAACCTGTGGTGAGTGGCGATCGCCCGTTCTGGTCTAGAAAATCTGCCCAAGCTCCACCAAAAGTGCCTGTAGGGAGCGATCGCGATAAGGCCAAATTCACGATAGTTGGGACGGTTTGTGTTCCAGACATTGCAAGTTTTAATGATTCAAAGGCGGAATGGTCAGAGGCGAACAATGCCGCCCCTGTCAAAATCGACCTCAACGAATCTTTAACGGTTCAGAGCGCTTAACAGTCCAAGTTTCGGAGCTGTAGTTCCTAAACCCTACTGTTGTTGCGGTTGGGTGGACTCGCGTCTTGTTTGTCTTGCTTGTTTCAGCTCATCCAGTTTTTGCTGCTGTTCCTCGGTCAGCACTGCTTCCATCCGTTGACGGGAGGCTTGCTTAATTTCCCGGATACGAGTTTGTTGGTCGGCTGAGAGGTTGAGGTTGGCAAGTCGGCCTCCACGCTCTTTGGCTTCTCCTTGGGGTCTAGCTTGCCCTTCAGGTCTGGTTGCCTGTCTTTCAGCTCTAGCAGCTTGCCGTTGGGCCTTGGCTGCTTCCAGTTGTTGCCGTTGCTCTGCGGTCAAAATCTGCTCAATTGCAGCTTTAGTTTCTTGGTGAATTTGCTGCATCTGCGCTTTTTGTTCCGTAGACAAGTTCAAGGCGTTCATCCCCTTCAGGCCTTTCATCATCCGGGGGCCATTTTGGCTTGGCGTGCCTGTGTTGGATTGCGCCTGAACGATTTGGGTGGCGAGGGGAACAGCTGCTAAAGTTAGGGCGATCGCGCCAGCCAAAAGCGGCATCAATTTCAGTTTCATAGTAGGAATCGTTTGTAAGGTAACTCAGTCAACCGTGGATGACCCAATCATAGAAAGTTGACCTCGCTTTCGCCTGAGGAGAAGGTCATGAAGATCGGCGTGACTAAAGTCATGGGTGATGCAGCCAGACTCAGGGGTAAAGTTCTCTCCTGTAGTAGGTGCAAGTTGGCTCATCGGGATCTAAGGTCAGACTAGGTCAGCCAGTCATTCAGCTAGGAGCCACTCTATGAGCATCCATGTAGAAAGAAGCATTCGGATTGATCGCTCTCCTCAGGAGTTGTATCAGTTCTGGCGTAACTTTGAGAATTTGCCACGATTCATGAATCATCTCCAGTCGGTGCAAATGCTGGATGCTCAGCGATCGCATTGGATCACCAAAGCTCCCTTAGGCAACCAGATTGAATGGGATGCCGAGATTACCCAGGATCAAGAAAATGAGCTGATTTGCTGGCGATCGCTGCCTGGTGCTACTGTGCCTAACGAAGGCTGCGTCAGCTTTCGTACCTCAGAGTATGAAGCTGGCACAGAAGTTAAGGTAACGATGGACTACAGCCCCTTTGGTGGCATGGCTGGAGCCGTGGTTGCCACTTTGCTGGGTGAAGCTCCAGACGGACAACTGTACGAAGATCTGTGGCGGCTCAAGCAGGAAATTGAGGAAGGGAATACTGAACTTTAGTTTTTAGACACCTTTGCTACAGAGTTTAGAACCCTAACTAGTAGTCCCAGCTAGTAGTGCAAGAGGAGGCTGTGCTCTTAGAGTAGGAAGGAGCGCCATTGATTTTCGCCATCCTCGAATGTGAGCAAGCTGCCAAAGGTTCAAACTCATCCGTTTCCGTTTTTGCTGTACCTAGAATGGGCCCTTCTGGGGGTTGCAGCTTTGTCAGAGCTTCTGCTCACGCCTATGCCCCGTGTGCGTCAATTTCCCCTAGCAACGCTGCTAAGTATCGCTGGCCTTTGGATGATGGGGCTGCGAATGCCGATAGGCCGACCTGCCATACAAAAGCTACTGTATACGGGGGTAGAGTTTGGGCTAATTGTTTTGGCGGGGGGCTTGAGTCCACGGGGAATTCGGCTGTTTCCATTTCTCTATTTGGTTTTAGTCATTCGCAGTTGTTTGCTGTTTAAGCTGCCCGGACGCTTGATGGTGACGGGACTGGCGTTTTCTGCCTTCCTGCTGACGCTGCTTTACCGCATGCAAACGCTGAATTTGCCCGGACGACCGATGGTGCAAGATCGCATCCGGTTTCTCATCCTCAATTTGACGTTGAATGCGGCTTTGCTATTTGGGCTGATCCTGATTTTGGTCTTGTTTTTGATTAATGCGCTGCTGGCGGAGCGAGAGAGCCGAGAAAAGCTGGCGATCGCCAACGAACAACTACGCCAATATGCCCTGCGGATTGAAGACCAAGCGACACTGCAAGAACGCAACCGCATTGCCCGCGATATTCATGACTCTCTCGGCCACGCTCTCACCGGGTTGAATATTCAACTGGAAGGAGCCTTAAAGCTTTGGCAAACCAACCCCACCAAAGCGCAAGCCTTTCTAGCAGAGGCAAAACGGCTAGGATCAACAGCTTTGCAAGCAGTTCGACAGTCTGTAGCCGCTCTGCGTTCCGATCCACTCCAAGGCCAAGCTTTAGAGATGGCGATCGCCCGCCTCGCTCAGGAATTTCATCGCACCACGGGCATTTTGCCGACTTGTGAAATTGAACTGACGCGATCGCTGCCACTAGAACTCAAAACTGCCGTTTATCGCATCGTCCAAGAATCCCTGACTAACATTTGTAAATATGCTGCTGCGAGTGCGGTACAAATTCAAGTTAGGACAGCGAAAGATATCTTGCTGTTACAGATTCAAGATGACGGTAACGGCTTTGAAGTGAATGAAAATACAACCGGATTTGGGATTCAGGGGATGCAGGAACGGAGTTTGGCGTTGGGCGGTCACTTTACCATTGCCAGCCAGCCCGGAGCGGGTTGTCGGATTCTAGCCAAGTTGCCCCTACCGAAATTGCCCTAATGATTCGCGTCTTACTAGTCGATGACCAAAGTATTTTGCGTCAGGGTTTGAAAGCTCTGCTGGAGCTAGAGCCAGACTTGGATGTAGTGGGAGATGCGAGTAATGGGCAAGTTGCGATTCAGCAAGTAGAAACGCTACAACCCGATGTGGTGTTGATGGATGTGCGAATGCCTGTAATGGATGGGGTTGCCGCCACTAAAAGTATTTGTCAGCGCTTTCCAGCGATCAAAGTCTTGGTGTTGACCACCTTTGATGATGATGAATATATTGCTGAGGCGATGCGGGTGGGAGCGATCGGCTATTTGCTGAAGGATACGCCTTCGGAGGAGCTAGCTGCTGCGATTCGGGCGGTTCATAAGGGATACGCTCAATTTGGCCCAGGCATTTTTCAGAAAGTACTTTCCCACATGGGGCCAAAACCCACCGCGAATGCTAGTCCACCCGCTGAACCATTGCCATTGCCTCCGGAGTTGAGCGAACTCACGCCCAGAGAACGGGAAGTGTTGCGCTTAATTGCGGCGGGTTCTAGTAATCGAGAAATTGCTCAAACTTTGTTTATCTCAGAAGGCACGGTCAAAAATCACGTCACCAACATTCTGAATCGGCTCAATTTGCGCGATCGCACCCAAGCAGCTATCTTCGCCAATGCTTATCTAACGTTACTCAATAACGAGAGCGACAGCTTATAAACTCAAATTGGCAAGTTTTTGTTAGGTAAAAGATTGGTGCCAACTGCTACGGCTTCTGTAACTTATCCCAAACGCAATCCTCAAGCTCGTTTGCGGCTATTTTGCTTTCCCTACGCGGGGGGGAATTCTTTTATCTTTCGCCCTTGGCTGAATAGCTTGCCCTCAGAGGTTGAGCTAGGCGCGATCGAGTTGCCTGGGCATGGTTCTCGGATGACTGAACCGCTATTAACTCGAATGACTGAGTTGGTAGAAGCGATCGCCTCAGATCTCCTACCCCACCTAGACCAACCTTTTGCCTTTTTCGGACACAGTATGGGAGCTTGGGTCTGCTTTGAATTGGCTCGCTGGTTACGAACAAATCATCAGCCCTGTCCCGTGCATCTGTTTGTATCAGGGGCGCGAGCTGCTCAAATACCCCACCGTAAACCACCGATTCATCAGTTACCTCAAGCAGAATTTGTCGCCGCGCTACGTCGTCTGCAAGGCACTCCAGAAGCGGTACTAGAGCATGCGGAACTCATGGAATTGATGCTGCCAATTCTACGAGCTGATTTTGCCGTTCTCGAAACCTATACTTATGCTTCCCAAGCTCCTCTGCCTTGCTCAATCACTGCATTTGGAGGATTGCAGGACGTAGATGTGAGTGAGGAAGCGCTGCAAGTATGGCAAGCTCAAACCAGTGCTGGCTTTTCTCACCGAATGCTGGCAGGGAATCACTTTTTCATTCACTCAGACCAGACCTTGTTGCTACAACTGCTAACCCAAGAACTCACTCAGATTCTGAGCCGTCTACCTGAATGAAAACAATAAATATTCTGCCTGAATGCTCTATCGCTTCCTCCTACCCCCAATTTTGGAGAAGCTCTCAAAGTTCCCCCCAGAGTTGGGGGCTAGGGGGGCCTTGATTCGTGCAGAAAGCCTAGCGGCTGGAAAAATCTAAGCGTGAGCAGTACAGTTTGGGAGTCACCCCCCACAAACTTGGAGCTAGCCAAGAATGAAGTGCATGTCTGGTGTGCAGCGCTCGATCAAGACCCGACGTTAATTGAGCAGTTCCATGCAACCTTAACCAGTGACGAACAAGAGCGAGCAGCAAAATTTTATTTTCCCAAGGATAGGCAGCATTTTATTGTGGCGCGAGGTTTACTGCGATTGATTTTGGGTCGCTACCTCGATCAAAGGCCTGCTCAGCTACGTTTTACCTATAACGCTTATGGCAAACCTCGGTTAGGCACTGCTACATCACTACATTTCAACTTGTCTCACTCCAAGGGTTTGGCTCTGTTGGGGGTGTCGAGCGATCGCGAACTAGGCATTGACCTCGAATACATCCGCACAGATTTTCCTTTTGAACAGGTAGCCAAATCCGTTTTTTCAGTTTCAGAGCGAAATATCTTGCGATCGCTGCCTGACGCCCTCAAGCCTGAAGCATTCTTCAATGCCTGGACTCGTAAAGAAGCCTATATCAAAGCTTTGGGGCAAGGGTTGTCGATTCCACTCGATCAGTTTGATGTGGCTTTTGCCCCTGGTGAACCTGCGGCTTTACGAGAAGTCAGGGGAACCTGGGAAAACGCCCATAACTGGACTTTGCAGCACCTCAGCCCTGCACCTAACTATGCAGGTGCGATCGCGATCGCAGGATCAGGCTGTCACCTCAAGTGCTGGCGTTGGTTAAATGGCTGAAAGGCAAGTGATAGGATTAAATCCAGCATCGCTAACCTCTGAAGTTTATTGGTATCTAGGTGCAACTCAAAAACGCCATTATTGCTCATAAAGCAGGAGATGCGACCAGTCGGCGCTGGGCTGAAAAATGTGCTCGGCAACTAGAAGACCGAGGTTGTAAAGTGCTGATGGGACCAAGTGGACCCAAGGACAATCCCTATCCCGTATTCTTGGCCTCAGCGACCCATCCGATCGATCTGGCGCTGGTCTTAGGCGGAGATGGCACGGCACTCTCAGCGACCAGGCATCTAGCTGCCGATGGTATTCCGATCTTGGCGGTGAATGTCGGTGGGCATTTGGGATTCCTCACCGAGTCCTCGGAGGAGCTGAGTGATTCAGAGCGAGTTTGGGATCGGTTGCTAGAAGACCGCTTTGCCGTTCAGACCCGGATGATGGTGCAAGCAAGTGTGTATGAAGGACATCGGACAAATCTTGATCCGGTGAGCGATCGCTACTTAGCGCTGAATGAAATGACGGTGAAGCCTGCGTCTGCCGATCGCATGATTACTTCTATTTTGGAAATGGAAATAGATGGCGAGGTGGTGGATCAGTATCAGGGAGATGGCCTGATTGTGGCGACACCCACAGGGTCTACTTCCTACACTGTGGCTGCCAATGGCCCCATCGTGCATCCGGGGATGGAAGCGTTAGTGGTAACACCAATTTGCCCATTAAGTCTTTCTAGCCGCTCAATTGTGCTGCCGCCTGGTTCCGTAGTAAGCATTTGGCCCTTGGCAGACAACGACCTCAGCACCAAGCTCTGGATGGATGGCGTGATGGCAACCTCGATTTGGCCCGGGCAGCGGGTGGATGTGCGCGTGGCAGACTGCCAAGCCAAGTTTATTATTTTGCGAGAAAACTATTCCTATTACCAAACTTTGCGAGAAAAGTTGCAATGGGCTGGAGCTAGGATTCGCTATAGCAACAACCACCGTAACTGAACACCGGAATTAAAGCGGGGGGGACAGATTATTAGGTGGAACACAGGTTGACTCAACAGCGTGATTGTGTCGTTACGCTTTATACAGTTGCACCCAATTGGCTGAAAAACCCCTCTAATCCTAACGGTTCAACCCTTCTAGCTTATAGCCTGTGCTGATTTGTTCCTAAGAATAACGGAATCAGATAAAAGGTCTAGCTAGTTTTGTCCGTTGCTTTACAGTTGGCAGGGAGAAGGGATTGGCTGAATTTGTTGACCCTCAAAGGTTCTAGGGAACTCTATCAACAAATGGCCAGCCGCTCAGTCAGCTAGGAATTGTAATTGCCCGATCTCGTGAATTTTAACTATGAAGAGTCACCTTGTGGCGATCGCGGAGTTATCTACTGCCGATCGCGAGGCTATGTATGGCCTATTGAGCACTCATTTTTCCGGAGTCAAGCGAGCAGTTTTTGACGCTGACTTGAATACCAAGAACTGGGTGATTTTATTGAAAGATGAGCGATCGCAGACCCTCAAGGGTTTCTCGACAATTCGGATGTACGAAACTGAGTTTGAGGATGAGGAGTTAACGGTCGTCTACTCTGGCGACACGATTATGGACCCTAGTGCTTGGTCTAGTTCAGCGCTCTCGCGGGCTTGGATCGCCACTGTCAATCAGTTGCGGCGCAAATATCCTCGCGGCAAACTTTATTGGCTCTTGATCTCCTCTGGCTATCGCACCTACCGCTTTTTGCCCACGTTTTGGCAAGAATTTTACCCCCGCTATGATGCTCCTACATCTCTCCCAATGGCGAGATTGATGCAATTTCTAGCACAGCGACAGTTTGGTGACTGTTATGACGGTACCACTGGAATTGTCCGCTTCCCCTATCCGCAACAGCTTAAGGGTCAGCTTCAAGGGATTCCAGCAGAGCGCTGCAAAGATCTACATATTGATTTTTTTGCCACCCAGAACCCATATCACGATCAAGGAGATGAGTTGGTGTGCTTGGCAGAGATTACCGAAACAAACTTAACGCCAGCAGGTCGGCGGCTGTGGTTTGCCACGCTAGAACCTGCAGCCCTGGTGTAACGAAATGAGTAGCAAGGCTGGGATGCAGACAGAAATTTTTAATCATCCCGATCGCTTTATTCGAGGGTGGTATTGGGCACTGCGATCGCGAGAGCTCAAGGTAGGGCAAGTCAAGCCTGTGCAACTGTTGGGGCGAGATTTGGCGATCTACCGCAACCAAGCAGGTCAAGTGGTCGTACTGGATGCTTACTGTCCCCACATGGGAGCGCATCTAGCAGAGGGTAAGGTGGATGGCACAGGCATTCGCTGTTTTTTCCATAACTGGAAGTTTGATCCTCACGGGCATTGTGTGGATGTGCCTTGTTTGGGCAAAGCCATTCCTGCCATGCTCTCCAGTTGGCCCACTGCCGAGCATTACGGCTTAATTTGGGTGTGGGCGGGAGAAACACCTCAACAAGCTCTCCCTTTTGTTCCAGAGCTAGAACATACAGACTGTGACGTGATGTTTGGGTCGCATTTCTTCAAAAACTGCCATCCTAATGTCCTGTTGATCAATGCGATCGATGCTCAGCATTTCAACACGGTACATAACTTTCCGATTCAGATTGTGTTTCGTACCGAGACGCTGCATCGCAATGCCATTACCTTCAGCAACACGACACGAGGCGGCAATGAATCCTGGCTAATGCGATTGATTCAACCGTTTTATAAAAATGAGGGCACCTATAGCATGTGCTACTGGTATGGCAGCACGGGCACAGTCACCCTCGGCCCGGATTTCCTTCACTTCTACATCATGTTTACTCTACGGCTGTTGGAAGGTGGCAAAACCGAAGGGCAAACGGTTCTAATCACCAAAAAGCGGCCTAGGCTTCTGGGTTGGTTGTTGAATCGGCTAATTTTGTTCGTCACCCAATTAGTTGGTAACTACTTTGCTAAAGGTGATACTCAGATCTTTCAGACGATTAAATTCAACCTCAAAACTCCAACCAAAGCAGATCAATCGATAGTCCAGTTCATGCAGCACGTAGAGCAACAGCAACCGCTAGCTTGGGGAACGTGGGAGCCAATTTTAGAACTAGCACAAGCACCTGTGACAGAACCATCACAGATTAATTCTGGGGTGGAACCTGAGCGAGAGCGGGTTTGGGAGGCCGTATGAAAACAGTGCTAATTACAGGCTGTTCCTCTGGGTTTGGGCGCGGCATGGTAGACGAGTTTCTCCGGTGCGGTTGGCAAGTGATCAGTACGATGCGTCACGCTGACCAACGCCGAGAGTTATTGGCAGAGCCGCTAGAGAAGTATGGCGATCGCTTAACGATTCTCGATCTAGATGTGACAGATCCAGCCCAACGAGAAGCAGTTGTGGAGTATGTGCGCCAAAAAGGAGATCTGGATTGCTTGGTGAATAATGCAGGCGATCGCTTTTTCGGCCCGCTCGAAGATCTCACTGAAGCTCAACTGCGGCGACAAATGGAGGTCAATTTCTACGGCCCCATGCTCCTGACTCAAGCTTTATTACCTGAAATTCGGGCAGCGCAAGGCACGATTATTTTTATCTCTTCTACGTTTGGTTATACAGGGTTTCCACTCACCTCCGCTTACTGTGCCAGTAAACATGCGTTGGAAGGGTTGGCTGAGAGCCTGTATTACGAGCTAAAACCGCATGGCGTGCATGTGGCGCTAATTGAGCCAGGAGCCAGCCATACCAAGTTTGGTCACGATCCGGGTTGGGCAGAAGGAGATTCAGCCCCTTATCAGTTACAGATGCAGAATTACCACTTGCTCAAAGACCGATTACGGGCCAAATCACCCAATAATACGCTCCGCGTGGCTCGACAAGCCGTGGCTTTGGCAGAAGGGCGATCGCGTCGGCTGCGAGTGCGGGTTGGACGGGATGCAGCATTGGTGTATCTCTTTCAACGGCTCGTACCTGATTGGATTCGCCTGCCCTTATCTGATCTGTTATACCGTCGGATCTTTTTACGGAGGCCAGCTTGATGAAAAACATTGCTGGATTTAATCTACCTTTAATTGCTGAGGGAGATAAACTCAATCGGGTCTTGGTTTCAGCTTTAGGCGATCGGATACCTACAGCAGGACAGCCTTCCTATTCCTATAAAGTAATTACGCAGTTACCACAGCCTTACTGGGACGCTACCCATTTTGGCTTGGAACGAGTGGCAATCTTTCAAGATGCGAGTGAAGGAGAGCAGCGGGCGATCGCGCAGATTGCTAGCCAAGGATTGTTGGCGGAAGCTTACTTTGTAGAGAAAGCGGGCATGGGCTACATGGCGAAGATGCTCTTGCTGGCGGAAACACTAGAGGAGCGGATGCTTTACAGCCTCTTTGCCGCCGAGGAAGCGACACACTTGGCTCAAATTCGGAGTTTCTTTGCAGAAGCACCCATTGGTACAGATGATCCGTTCCTCCGGTTTCTAGCTGATTTGCTAGAGACAGAAGACAAAGCCATCTTGCTGTTCATCATCCAGGTGGTATTAGAAGGGTGGGGGCTGAGCCACTATCGCAGTCTAGCTAAAGGCTGTTGCCACTTGGAGTTAGGTCAATTATTTGAGCAGTTTCTTCAAGCCGAAGCGCGTCATCATGGTTCTGGCTTAATGCTGTTTAAACAAATACCTTTATCCACGCAAAGCCAAAGTGCCATTGTAGAAGCGTTGACCCTGTTTCTTCGCATGGTGCAAGTAGGGCCACAGCGAGTTTTAGATGCGATCGCCCAGGTAAAAGGGGATCTATCGCGATCGCAGAAAGTCCAGGTTTTACAAGAGCTGGAAACCGAGATCCAGAGTGGGGCGCGGTTGAGCTATTTACGCTCCCTGATGCAGAAAGCTACAGCTCACGCCATTGTCCAAGAACTAGAGGAACGGGGTTCTTTTCAACCTTTCCCAGCGGAGAAATGTATATGAACAATCTATTTGATGAACCTCAAGCAAATACCTTGCTAGAGAACCAAAAGGTTTACCGCAAGCTGCAAATTAACTACCAGCGCAATCAGCAGCAAGACCAAACTGCCGCGATCGATGTCGCTGCTGCTGCCTTTAAATACGACCAGTGCAAAGACGAATATTGGAACCCAGAGGAGTTTTCCCTACTTTACGGCACTCCTTTATGGGAGCAAGCCAGCCTCAGTCAACGCATTGTGTTGAATCATCTCTATTGGGTGGCTTATTACTCGCAGATTGTCTCAGCAGAGATCGCGACGATTTTCTTTAACCAGACAAGCGCGGCGGGTCTTTATGCTCAAGAAGATTTCCGATTGGTCTGTGACACCTTGGATCTAGAGTCAGCCCAAGAGCGATCGCATATTCAGGCATTTAGAACCATTGCTAGTCAGACAGAGGCCGCGTTATTCGGCCAACGGATTTTCACCTATCCCATGCGAGGGCCGTTTGCAGAGACCATGATCTTTGCCGATACCAACGCCCTAAAAAGCTGGTGGAAGCAGGTTCAGCTCAAGTGCTTTGGCTTGCTGTCCTCAGATAACACCTTTTTAGCGTGCCAATATTTCACGGTTCGGGGAGTGCGGACATTGAACGGCAAACTGGTGCAACACAAGCTCAGTGCCTACTACCAAAAACATCCTGACCCAGACAATGCACCAATTCCCAGCCAAATTTCCTACTATCACTTTTTGGATGAGAGTTTCCATTTCAACAGTTCCACAATTTTGTCTCATGATGTCGTGAAGTGCTTGAAACCGCCAACAAAGTTTGAACAAACTGTCGCAAACTTAGGGTTACGGGGTTGTCAGCGTGACCACTATCATTTTTCAGCAGCTATTAACGGCATCTTTTGGCACGACCCATCTCTATATACAGCCATCTACCAAGTGTTGCGATCGCCTGTATTTGGAATGAGCGATCGCGAAGCTAAAGAGATGATGGTGGCTTGCTTTACCCAAGAGTCAGAAGGTTTGCACCGCAGCTATCAGACCCATCAGGAGGCGATGGAATCCTACAAGGTATATGTCGAGAAGCTGGATTATGTCTGGCCGAGCAATCGAGAGATGACGTTGATGGCTGCGAATTCTCTCCCTAAATATTTAAAGACGCAGCAACGAGCGATGCAGAAATTTTTGCTTACAGGGGAGGTTGATTCTGTGGTGCGATCGCAGCCAGCTTTTATCCCCACCCTTTCCCAAGCTCAAGCTGAGGTACTGGAGGAGGTAAGTTAAATATGCAATCTCCTACTTTGTGTGATTTCAAAACCCCTGTTTTTAACAATAGCGATGTCGTAGCTCAAGGATGGTATATCATCTGTGCGAGTCGTGACTTAGTAGCGGGTCGAGCTAAATCGTTCGATCTGTGCGGTCAGAAAATTGTTGTTTATCGGGGCGTAGATGGTAACGTTCGGGCTTTAGAGGCCTATTGTCCTCATTTAGGGACTGACTTAAGCCTAGGACGAGTTGATGGTAATGTGATTCGTTGCTTTTTTCATCACTGGGCCTTTGATGGCACTGGTAAATGCCAAGATATTCCTTGCCAAGTTCAGATTCCAACTAGAGCCAAGATCCGAGCTTATGCGACCGATGAGAAATATGGCTTTATTTGGGTCCATCCCGATAGCGAAGCTCCAGAAACTGTGGTTGAGTTTGACGAGTTAAAAGGCAAATCCCTGATTGTTTGGGCCGACAAGCCTTTGGAGCGTCACTGTCATCATCACATCTGCATGATGAATGGCATCGATGCCCAACATTTACGAACGGTTCACAAGCTCAATGTTGAGATGGAGCTATCTCTCGATCGCAATGCCACTGGTAACGTGATTGATTTCACCATGCGGGGAGAAATTCCTGGTAAAACGTGGCGAGAAACGGTGCTTCAGAGATTTTTAGGCAAAAGGTATGAATATTCCATGCGCTATGCTGACGGCTGCATTGGTTTGCTAACCATGATGAAAAACGTGCGCTTGGTGCCGCCGCTACATATGATTTACGCCTATACGCCGATCGCGCCTAACAAAACTCGCGTTCAACCCATCTATGTGGCAGAGAAGAGATCAGGAATCTGGGGTTGGGTAGTGACGCGATCGCTCTTGCTACTCACTCGCTTGAGCTACTATTTTCTCCGTGATGAGGATGGCCTGATCTATGACAACATCCGTTTCAATCCACAAGTGCTTTTGAGTATTGATGCGCCGCTGGTTAAGTATATGAACTATGTGAATCAACTCAAACCTTCCCTTTGGTCAAAATGTTTCCCTAGGCAGAAAACATCCGAAGACTAAGCATTTTCATGTGTATCTCCTTATAGGGGGTAGGGGCGAAGCATTCGGTAGATATTCTTCGGACAAATGCAAAGATTGTTAGCCGAATGCTTCGCCCCTACAGGCGTAACCCAAATTATCAATATTTATTTGACCCACAATTTTTTATCATGAACGCATCCTATTGTGTGGTTCACTTTCCAAATTCAGATTATGTGCCCCTGGCTCTAGAGTCTCACCAACCTTTAGCAGAGCAGCTCACAGTACAAAATTCTCCCGTGCTGTTTGGTTGTCGCACAGGACTTTGTGGAACCTGTTTAGTCACAGTAACAGGAGATCTTGCTCCGCCTAGTACAGCCGAACAGGAAATTCTCGATATGTTGGCACCTGGAAATTCTCAAGCAAGACTGGCTTGCCAGCTAGATGTAATGGGAGAAATCACGATCGCGCCTCTGACGGAGGTTCTATGAAGTTTGAGGATTTCTGGTATGTGGTGGCTCAAAGTGAGCAACTAAGACCCAATAAAGTTCTATCTCGGACTGTATTGGGAGAATGGCTGGCAGTTTTTCGAGATGAGAATGGTGAACCTGTGGCTTTACGCGATCGCTGTATGCACCGCAATAGTCGGTTATCTCGTGGTCAGGTATGCCAAGGACAGGTGCATTGCCCTTATCACGGTTGGGTGTACGACAACAATGGAACTTTGGTAGCAGTGCCAGCAGAAGGAGATGATTTTAAGCAGCTTCAAGCTCGACGGGTGAAGCATTACGAGACTTGTGAGCAAGATGGTTATATTTATGTGCGCTTAACCAACAAGCCGAGTGAAGAATTTGAGCCCTTTCCAATGCCTCATTACCAGGAACCAGGTTGGACAACGGTGCGAGTAATTAACCGCTTCCGCAATAATGTCACGAACTGCGCTGAGAACTTTATTGATATTCCACATACGGCTTCTGTGCATCCTGGTGTTTTTCGCACGCCCCGCAGACAAAAACTAGAGATGACGGTAGAGCGGCAAAAAGGAGCAGTACGGGCAGAATATCGCAACGAAACTACGAATCTGGGTTGGTACGCCAAGTTTCTCAATCCCAAAGGCGGCAAGATTCGCCATACCGATTATTTCTTCATGCCCAATGTCACTAGCGTTGAGTATGACATGGGAGCCTATCGCCAACTGTGGATTAGCAGCCAATCCATCCCTGAAACTGAAGACTCTACTTTGGTCTACACGGATGTCACCTACAACTATGGCATTTGGAATCAATTGGCGCGTCCTTTCATCTATTGGACTGCCCAACACATCATTGGTCAGGATGTAGCAGCATTAGATTTGCAACAAGAAGTCATTGAGAAATACGGGCAGAAATTTGCCAACACTCCAGCGGATACAATTCACACCTTTGTAGAGTCCATTCGCGATCGCATTGCCGTTGGCGAAGATCCCCGTCTGCTGCCTGATCAATCGGTTCAAGTCACATTCTGGGTGTAGTGATGGCAATCTTTGCTGCTTTTATGACTTTGCTGTTGTTGACCGTCACTCGCGATCGCCAATCCAATCTCCTCTTGCAGAAGAATAGAGAAGATTGGCTACTCGATCTGGTAGGGTTATCGATTCAAGGAATTGTGATCCCTGGTCTACAACTGTTGTTGGTTTACCAACTGTATCAGTGGCTGTTACCTACCTGGAAAGGAGTTTTGATGCTCTCTCCTGGGCTAGGATTCCTGCTCAGCTTCGTTTTAGTAGACTATCTCTATTATTGGAATCATCGCCTGCTACATCATCACCATCTATGGCCTTGGCATCAAGTCCATCACACCGTTACTCAAATGGATGTGTTGGGCACCTCCCGCAATACCCTATGGAGCAGCTTTTTAATTCTGTATCTGTGGGTTCATCCGTTATTTCTCTTGTTGTTACAGAACCCCACAGGATATGTTTTGGGAGTCACTTTGACTGCCATTCTAGATTTGTGGCGGCACAGTGCGATCACTCCCGCGCCTCAGAGTTGGATTTATCGCTGGATCTCCCCTTGGCTTGTTTTGCCACAAGACCATGCTTGGCACCATGCCCAAACGCAGGGCTGTAATTATGGAGCCAATCTGAAGGTTTGGGATAAACTGCACGGAACTAATTATGAGTGCGATCGCGCCCCGGAAAGCCTGGGGATACAGACAAATTTGACCTTATCCCAAAAGCTATTTTGGCCTTTTTGACGTTGGCTGGAGAAGTTGATCGATGGATACTTCAGAAGTAGACCTAACCCCCCAGCCCCCTTCCCTTCAAGGGAAGGGGGAGTTAAGCCCAAGTCAATCATTGAAGGTAGAACGGCAGGGAATGACTTGGCTCAGTACTTTTCTGGCTGGCTTTCCGGTGCTGGTGATGTTGCTAGCAGGAAGTTCATTTCTATCGGTCTGTATCTCTCCTGGCATCTGGACTGTTTTATTGTGGTTGTTTTCGCTGTATGGCTTGCCGCTGCTAATTTACCGGATTCATGCTCATTTTTATCCTGTTCTAGAAGGAATTAGTTATCTGCAAGGGAAAGAGTATTCTCCTTGGTGGGGGAGTCATCAGATTCAGGCGATCTATATTGCTTTTCCAGCTTTAGAGACTGTGCTGCGCTTGATTCCCGGTGCATTCTCCTTATGGTTGCGGCTGTGGGGTTCCAAGGTGGGCACAGGTGTTTATTGGACTCCGCATCTAGAGATTGCCGATCGCGGATTGCTAGAGATTGGCGATCGCGTCATCTTTGGTCATCAGGTAGGTCTTTATCCACATATTATCAAGCCGCGCAGGCAAGATTTGATGCTGTATGTTAAGAAGATCAAAATTGGCGATGGGGTGTTTCTAGGTGCTTGGAATCATATTGGGCCTGGAGTTGTGGTTCAAGCAGAAACATATATCCCCGTTTTTACGCATGTATATCCCAACCAAACAATTGATCAGCTCAAAGTTCAAACTCTTTTAGCCAAGCAGCAACATCAACCATCAAAACTTGAGTAAACCTAAAATTTTATGACTCATTTTGGTCTCTTATGTCCTCCTACAACTGGGCACCTCAACCCCATGCTGGCTCTAGGTCGAGAACTGCAACAGCGCGGGCATCAAGTCACTTTGTTTAACATCCCTGATACAGCAGCGAAGGCAAAAGCGGCGGAGATTAACTTTTGGCCCATTGGTACAAAGGAATTTCCTTTAGGGATTTTGGGTGGATTCTATGATCACCTAGGCACTTTGCGAGGTTTCGCAGCCTTTCAATCTACCCTCAAATTTAGGCAACAAGTCTGGGCTACCGTGTTTCTGCAAGAGGCTCCTGCTGCGATTAAAGCCGCAGGGGTAGAAGCTTTGCTTGTAGACCATGTGATTGTTGCAGGCGGAGCGATCGCCGAACGATTATCTCTGCCCTTTGTCTCTCTTTGTAGTGCGCTCTTGATGCAGCCCGACGATAGTGTGCCTCCTTTCTTTGCGGATTGGCCTTACGATCTAGCACCTTGGGCGAGACTACGAAATCGCTTTGGTCATGCTCTGTTGGTGCAGTATTGGCAGATGGTACATCAACCTGTGAATGAGTACCGCCAACTGTGGCGACTACCGCTATATAAAAATCCCAGTGATGCTCTATCACCCTTAGCTCAAATTAGCCATCAGCCCGCCGAGTTTGAGTATCCCCGTCAGCGCCTTGCTCCTTGCTTTCATTTCACTGGACCGTTTCACAACACTGTAATCCGAGAAAACGTCTCCTTCCCGTTTGAAAAGCTAACGGGTCAACCTCTGATCTATGCTTCGATGGGAACCTTACGCAATCGCTCTCATCGGGTTTTTGAGCAAATTGCTGCTGCTTGTGCTGGATTGGATGCTCAACTTGTGATCGCCTTAGGGAAAGGGCTATCTCCAGAAATTCTTGCTGATCTGCCTGGTGAACCGATTGTCGTGGGTTATGCTCCTCAGCTAGAACTACTACAACGTGCCACCTTAGCCATCACTCATGCAGGCTTGAATACTGCCCTGGAATCTCTGCAAGCAGGTGTGCCGATGGTGGCGCTCCCAGTTACAGATGATCAGCCAGGAGTTGCCGCTCGGATCAAATGGACGGGGGCTGGAGAAGTCGTACCTAAATCGCGTTTAACTGCCGCCCGATTGAGAACTGCGGTTCAACAAGTATTGACCTGTGAAACATACAAACAGAACGCAGTCAGATTGCAGCAAGCGATCGCGCAAGCAGGAGGAGTAATACGGGCTGCGGATATTGTGGAACAGGCGATCGCGACTGGTAAACCTGTTCTGACTCAGGAATTCTCTCAACCTAAAACTGAATTATGCGTCCCATCATTCAATTCTTTGCCAAGTTGTTGAGCCCAGAAGCTCGCAGATTTCATCAAGCCCTAAAAGATCCGCAAGCAGCCCAAGCAAAGGTTCAGAAGGAAATCTGTCAACGCTTAGTTACTAGTGAATACGGTCGCTTTTTGGGTGTGCGATCGCTAAAAGATTGGCAGAAAATCCCAATTGTGAATTATGCCGATTTGGAGCTGTGGATCGAATGCCAAAAGCAGAGCAAAACAGCACTTTTAACTTCAGAACCTATCCTCTTTTATGAGAAAACATCTGGGAGTCGTGGCCCTGCAAAATGGATTCCCTACACGCGATCGCTGCGCCGCTCTTTTAGTCAAATGTTTTCGGTGTGGGCACATGACTTAATCACAAATGGCCCTAAGTTTTCCACGGGACAAGTCTATTTCTGTGTCTCACCGCAACTCACTCAACCTACACAAACAGAAGCAGGGATCAAGGTTGGGCTAGCAGATGATGCTGAATATCTAGACGGCTGGTTGCAGTGGATATTACGGCCTTTTTTGGTGGCTCCTGCGGGCTTAAGTCGTCTCCGCGATCCAGAAGCCTTTAAAGAGCAGCTTTGTCTAGCATTATTGCAATCAGAAAAGCTAGAAATTATCTCTATTTGGAGTCCTAGCTTTCTCACGGTGCATCTCAACTACATCCAGCAACATCGCCAAAAGCTCTGCGAACAATTGCGCGATCGCGTCTCCCCCAAACGCCTCGCCTTGATCTCAGATCCCACAACTACTTGGACAGAGATTTGGCCGCATCTGAAGCTAATTTCCTGTTGGGATAGTGTCAACGCTGCGGACCAAGCTCAAGTTTTGCGATCGCACTTTCCCGGTGTGATGGTGCAGGGTAAGGGGCTGTTGGCGACTGAAGCTCCGATGACAGTGCCACTGATTGCCGCTCAGGGATCTGTCCCATTGTTGAATGAAGTCTTTTTTGAATTTGAAGATGCAATGGGAGTGATTCGTCTCTTACATGAGCTAGAGCCAGCTACAGAGTACGCGATCATTGTGTCCCAAAAAGGCGGGTTGTATCGGTATCGCATGGGCGATCGCGTTCGTATGACTCACACCTACCTAAATACGCCTTGTTTAGAATTCTTAGGCCGAGATCAGATGACCAGCGATTTGGTGGGAGAAAAACTCCATGCCGCTTTTGTTGCCCAGGTAATCGATCGCCTGAATTTGGGATCAACTACGTTTAGAACCTTAGTTCCTGTGACTCAACCCCAACCCCACTATCTCTTGTTGCTAGATCAAGCTAATCGGGAAGGAGAAGCGATCGCTCAGCAACTAGAGGCTGCTCTCAGCGAGTCCCTCCACTATCAACAGGCTCGGCTTTTGGGACAATTAGCCCCTGCTCAGGTTTGGGTGTCGCCGGAAGTGCCCGAACTGGTGCTGCAACAGAAGTTGCTAGCAGGCCAAAAATGGGGGGATATCAAGCATGAAGTGTTAGCGACAAAGCCAGTCGCAATGCTGAAAAAGGTGGGTTAGGCTGACCATAACCCACCGAAAAATAAAAGTTACGCCTCGACTTTGACACCGCGCCAAAAGGCAACATAGCCCTCAATGTTTTTGGCCGCTTGCTTCGCCTCCGGGTAGTACCAAGCCGCGTCTTTATTCACTTGGCCCTCTACCTCAACGTTGTAGTAGCTAGCCACACCTTTCCAAGGACAGGTAGTGTGAGTTGAACTTTCTTTAAAGAATTCGCGATTGATGGCATCGGGGGGGAAGTAGTAATTATTCTCGACCACTTCGCAATTGTCACTTTCGGCGAGGACGGCACTGTTCCAAACTGCTTTTGCCATGATTCACTTCCCTCGTTTATATTCAAGTTCGCTTGTTTGGTCAATTTTGGTTAAGAACGGACAGATTGAATCCTGTCCTAAACCAGTCTTTCTTAGACTCTAGTCAGGATAGCGTGGAACCATAGCAGGTTGTGTTGAGAAAAACTGGGCGTATCCTTTTGTCATATATTTGATGCCAAGCCAGCTATTTATGCTTAATTTCCTATCGTTTTGAGGTCAAGAGCTACTATGAACCCTCCTAATGCACCTAGCCTCCATCTAACTGAGCCAGAGCGCGCTAACCTTAAGCGCTTAGTGGACTATCAAGCTGTTGAGTCTTTGCCAGCAATTTGGCCGATTGTGGCTAAGAAATTTGGCTCAATTGTGGCCTTGAAAGACCCCCATGCCAAACCGGAAGTATCACTGACTTACGCACAGGTATATCAGCAGATGCAGCGCTTTGCCGCAGGGTTGCAGGCACTAGGGGTGGAAGTGGGCGATCGCGTGGGCCTAATCTCGGACAACAGTCCCCGTTGGTTTGTGGCAGATCAAGGCATCATGACGGCTGGAGCAGCCAATGCTGTGCGTAGTTCTCAAGCAGATCGCGAAGAACTTTTGTTTATTCTGGCTGACAGTGGCAGCACCGCCTTGGTCGTTGAGAACCAAGCCACTCTAGAGAAATTACGCTCTGGTCTGGATGGCTTGGCAGTCCGAACCGTGGTGCTACTTTCCGACGAGGAGCCACCCACGGATGAAACTCTCAAAATTCTTAACTTTCCTCAATTACTAGAACTGGGTGCCAATCACTCGTTGCAACCTGTTCAGCAAAATCGGGAAACCCTAGCCACCCTGATCTATACATCCGGCACGACGGGCAGGCCAAAAGGAGCCATGCTTAGTCATGGCAATTTGTTGCATCAAGCCACCATGCTAGGGGCCGTGGTGCCGCCCCAGCCCGGTAATATTGTGCTCAGCATTTTGCCTAGCTGGCATGCTTACGAGCGAGCTTTTGAGTACTTTGTTTTAGCTCAAGGTTGCACTCAGATCTACACCAGTATCCGTCACGTTAAGCAAGATCTAAAAACGTACAAGCCCCAGTACATGGTGGGAGTCCCTCGCCTGTGGGAGTCGATTTATGAAGGGGTGCAGAAGCAGTTTCGGGAGCAGCCAGCGAGTAAGCAACGGCTAATTAACTCTCTGTTGTCAAGCAGTCAGCGCTATCTTGCTGCCCGTCGCATTGTGCAGGGTTTAAGTCTAGAAAATCCCCATCCCTCTGCAATTGAACGCTTAGCTGCCACCGCAAAAGCTGCCGCTCTGGCTCCGGTTCATGCCTTGGGCGATCGCCTGGTTTATCGGCAAGTCCGGGAGGCAACTGGCGGCAAAATTGAATTTTTGGTCAGTGGGGGCGGCTCTTTTGCCAAGCACCTCGACAACTTCTTTGAGATTGTCGGAGTCACCGTTTTGCAGGGCTATGGCTTGACAGAAACATCTCCCGTAACCAATGTGCGTCGGCCTTGGCGCAACCTCAAAGGTGCTTCCGGTCAACCCATACCAGGAACAGAAATTCGCATTGTAGACCCAGAAACTCGCCAACCCTTACCCGCCGGAAAGCGAGGTCTGGTGTTGATTCGGGGGCGACAAGTGATGCAGGGGTATTACAACAACCCGCAAGCGACCGCTAAAGCGATTGACCCAGAAGGTTGGTTTGATAGCGGCGACTTGGGCTGGGTGACGGATGAGAATGATTTGGTGCTGACTGGGCGGGCCAAAGACACAATTGTCTTGACTAGTGGTGAGAACATTGAGCCACAACCGATTGAAGATGCTTGCATTCGCAGCCCCTACATCGATCAAATCATGATGGTTGGGCAAGACCAGCGATCGCTCGGTGCCCTGATCGTGCCGAATTTAGACGCTCTCCAGCAGTGGGTCACAAACCAAAATCTCTCTCTCAACTTGCCTGATCAACCTGCTAGCACCAATTCCGGAGCTACAGCGATCGCCCTAGAGGACAAACGCATTCAAGATTTATTCCGCCAAGAACTGAACCGGGAGGTGCAAAATCGACCGGGTTATCGCCCCGATGATCGGGTGGGGCCATTCCGCCTGATTGTGGAACCCTTCTCGGTTGAGAATGGCATGATGACCCAAACCTTGAAGATTCGGCGACCCGTTGTGATGGAGCGCTATCAAGGTATGATCGACGGGATGTTTGCCTGATCGCTGGGCTGACGCGCCGTATACAGACGCAGTATCGTTTCTGACAGAATTTACTTCTGGCAAAAGCGGTGCCCCGGCACAAATACGCGTTGTTCCCTAAGCGTTGCCCATTCTCAAACTATTTTCCAAGTGAAATGTTTATGGACGTCTCCAACTCACAGTTACTCCTGAAACGAGCCATTACAGTTAAAGCGATCGTCACTCCCCGGTGGAAGGAGGAAGCTCAGCAGCAACTCCAGGCGCAAATTAATCAACTTGATAGCCAACTGCAACAGTTGGAAATGCAAGGGCAGCGGATGATTGCTGAAATTCAAAAGCAAAGTCTGCAACCTCCTGGGCCTCAAACGGTGCAGCAGATTGACAATATTCAAATCCAGGTCAATCAAAAGAAAAGTGAGCTGCTAGAGCAGAAAAACCAAGTGCTACAGCAGTTGCAGCAAGTCCAAATGCTGGAACTCAGCCAGGAAGTGAGCCAAGGCCAAATCGAAAGCTTTTTCCGGATCGAGCCTGGTGACAACTTGGTTGAAAAGATGCAAGTTGAGATTTTATTGCGCGATGGCATTGTCGAAGAAATTCGGGGCGATGTCTAAAACGTCAATCTCTGACGATGGGTACGGTCGCTTAGATTAGGTACGGCTTCTGACTCTCTGTCTCTTGAGGCTTCCCACTGTCACAGGTGGGAATTTTTTTAATGTAGCTTTGTCACACCACTTGAGGGATACAGGTGGGAATTTTTGTCCTGGGGATCAAGCGATCGCGGTAATTCTGATCAACTTTGTTCGGGGTGATAGCTCTGGTGGCATCTGTCAGGATAAAATGCGATCTGGCTTTGCTCCAGTTTTAACGATTTATTGATTCAGAACCCAGCCCATGATCAACGAAGTTTTCATGCCTGCCCTCAGTTCTACGATGACTGAAGGAAAAATTGTTTCCTGGGCCAAGTCTCCAGGTGACAAAGTTGAGAGAGGCGAAACCGTCCTAGTTGTCGAATCCGACAAGGCAGACATGGATGTGGAGTCCTTCCATGAAGGCTATCTCGCTGTGATCATGGTGCCTGCTGGTGAGAGCGCTCCGGTAGGACAAACGATCGCCTTCATTGCCGAAACGGAAGCTGAAATTGAGACGGCGAAGCAAAAAGCGGGCGGTCAGTCAGCCACGACGACAACGAATCCTGCGGCTGTTTCTGCACCTGCGGATGCCTCTACTCAATCTCGCCAAGCTGCGATCGCGACAGAGGCTACAGTTGCAACCGCCACCAACGGCAACGGCTCCAGCGTCAGCAGTGGTCGCACCATTGTTTCTCCTCGCGCTCGCAAACTAGCGAAAGACTTGAAAGTGGATCTCGCCGGATTGAAGGGCAGCGGCCCTCACGGTCGGATCGTCGCTCAAGATGTGGAAGCGGCTGCGGGTAAATCTCAGCCTGCGGCTCCTGCTGTGACCACAGCTCCAGTTACTACGCCTGTGACAGCTGCTGCGCCTAAGCCTGCTCCTACACCAGTGGCTGCACCTACCCCTGTAGTTCCAGGTCAAGTGGTGCCGTTGACCACGCTGCAAAATGCAGTTGTCCGCAATATGATGGTGAGCCTCAGCGTTCCTACTTACCACGTTGGCTATACCATTACCACCGACAACCTAGACAAGCTCTACAAGCAAGTGAAGTCTAAAGGTGTCACTATGTCGGCTCTGCTGGCCAAAGCAGTCGCGGTGACGCTGCAAAAGCATCCTCTGTTGAATGCTAGCTATACCGAGCAAGGCATCAGCTATCCTTCTGCGATCAATATCTCTGTTGCAGTGGCAATGGAAGATGGCGGCTTGATTACCCCTGTCTTAAAGAATGCCGATCAAGCGGATCTCTACTCGTTGTCTCGTACTTGGAAAGATTTAGTCGATCGTGCCCGTGCCAAGCAATTGCAACCTGACGAGTACAACAGCGGCACCTTCACCATTTCTAACTTAGGCATGTTTGGAGTCGATCGCTTTGATGCGATTTTGCCTCCCGGTCAAGGTTCGATCTTAGCGATCGGAGCTTCTAGACCGCAAATGGTAGCGACCGATGATGGCTTGTTCGGGGTGAAGCGGCAAATGCAAGTGAACATCACCTGCGATCACCGAATTATTTATGGTGCTCATGCAGCTGCTTTCTTGAAAGATTTGGCAACTTTGATTGAAACCAATACTCAATCCTTGACGCTGTAGAGCGAATTGACTGTTAGCTAGAGCCTAGAGCCAAATCCAAACCTCACCCCGCCTTGCGGCACTCCTCTCCTGCGGGAGAGGGGACGGGGGAGAGGTCGGCAACATTGCGGTGCGTGATGCTGGCGTTCACGTCATCCTATAAATCCTTGATTTGGTCAATTTATTTAGAAGCTTGGAGCGCTTGAGCGATCGCCAATAGCTCGTGAGGTTGACCGATCAAGAAATCTGGGTTTTGTCTGGCTAGGGCTTGTCTAGAATTAAATCCCCAACTCACCGCAACGGATTTGATTTTTACCTGCTTGGCTGCTTCGATGTCTCGCGTTTCATCGCCTACGTAGAGAACCGCATCAGGATTAATTTGCTTTTGAGAGAGCAGCCTGCTTAAAACCTTATTTTTGCCAAATAAACTAGTGCCTGAATGCACAAACTCAAACAGCTCATGTAAGCCGTGATGTTGAAGAAAAGTTAAGACATTGGCCTCAGCATTAGAAGTGACAATGCCTAGCTGATGACCATCTTGTTTCAAAGCCAGCAACGCCTCTTCAATTCCGTGAATGGGTTGTAAGTGATGAATTTCTTGTTTTAACTCGTTTTTGACTCGACGCAGCAAAAAGGGCAACTTTAAGATCGGAATTTTTGAATATCTAATAATTTCTTGAGAACTTAGGTTCTGGAGTTTTTTAACCTCTTCAGAATTCACAGTTTTATAACCAAATTCTAGGGCGAGGCGATTGGTAATTGCCACGATCGCCTGTAAGGTATCGGCCAGAGTTCCATCAAAATCAAAAATAATCACTGACACAGTTATAAATTCAAGAATAACTATTAGTTTTTAAGCAAAGATCATAGCCGTAGTCTAACTCAAATTGGGTGTGGAATTGGGTGAGCGAGCGCCAATCTCTTACTGCTAAAACTATGAGTTAGGCCTATGAGTTGGGTAAGCAGCCTGAGCAATAACTTCTCTAGTATTCTGGTAAAAGAAGGGGAACCCAACTCTTGCTCCCCTTGCCCACGATTGGGAGAGAGGCTGGGGAGAGGGTGGAACATGAGAAGTTTACTGAGAGAGTACCCGTGAAAGCAGTTTTGATGACAGCCCCCGGAGGTCCAGAAGTCCTGCAACTCCAAGAAGTGCCGGATCTAGCAATTCAAAAACCCACTGAGCTATTAGTACGGCTCAAAGCTGCTGGCATCAACCCGATTGACACTAAGTTGCGGCAACGAGGGACGTTTTTCCCGGATCAGATGCCTGCCATTTTGGGTTGCGATGGGGCTGGAGTCGTTGAGGCTGTGGGAGCAGAGGTGCAACGGTTTCGGGTGGGTGATGAAGTTTACTTCTGTAATGGCGGGTTGGGGGCTCATCCGGGCAATTATGCTGAGCTGGCAACTATTGATGAGAAATTCGCAGCTCGTAAGCCTGCCTCACTCAGTTTTGAAGAAGCGGCAGCGGCTCCTTTAGTGCTGATTACGGCTTGGGAAGCATTGTTCGATCGCTGCAATTTTCAACCGGGTCAGCGGGTGCTAGTGCATGCAGGCGCGGGGGGCGTGGGTCATGTGGCAGTACAACTGGCTGTGTTTAAGGAAGCGCGAGTTTGCAGCACAGTGGGTACAGAAGAGAAAGCTCGCTTGGTGCGGCAGTGGGGGGCTGAGCTGGCGATTTTGTATCAGCAGACTGACTTTGTGCAAGCGGTGATGGATTGGACGGAGTGCGCAGGGGTAGATATTGCCTTTGATACCGTAGGCGGCAGCAACTTCTTCAAGTCCCTAGAGGCTGTCAAAGTGTATGGGGAAGCGGTGACGATTCTGGATTTCGATACCACTAGTGCCAACTGGAAAACGGCTAGAATGCGTAACTTGCGTGTTAGCCAAGAACTGATGCTGACCCCAATGTTGCAAGGATTGGCAGCGGCTCAGCAGCATCAAGCCGAAATCCTAGAAGCCTGCGCGGCTCTGTTTGATGAGGGCAAGCTGAAAATTCATCTGCAACAAGCCTTGCCCTTGGCCGAAGCGGCTACGGCTCACCGTTTGCTGGAAGCTGGCTCTATGACGGGCAAGTTGGTTTTGGTGATTTAAGCCTCATCAAGAGCAGTAATTTGGGATCAAAATTCTTGCGCTGGCTATTTGGGAATTGCTGGGAGCGTCGTTCAGAACGGGCGATCGCTCTCTTATTCATCAGAAGAATCATTAACTTATTACTGCTGTGCTGTTTTCTAGTGGGGCTGCTGGGATTGCTGTGGCCGCAACCGAGTTGGGCTGCGATCGCGCCACCAGAACGCACCCTCCTAACTTTAGATCTGTTGCAAGAACGGTTGCGATCGCCAGCCCAGAGTGAGGGGATTCGCACGATTGATTTACGCCGTTTTGAGATTGATCTGCGGCTAGAAAATGCCACTTTTCGCGATCAGTTCTACCGTTTGTTGCAAACTCAATTGCAGCGGGCGGGGTCGCCTTTAGGGTTAGACCTGAGCTATTCCGTGATTCAGGGAGAGTTTGCGGGCAACCAATTGGGGTTAAGAGCGCCGATGTATGGGCAGGCATTGTCACCCATTTTTACCGCAGCGGAGCAAGAGCAACTGAGGCGCGATCGCCGTCGTTTATCACGCTTGAGTGAGCTGTCGCGATCGCTGATTACTACTCCTAATGTGGGTACACAGGCTTTGGCTCCCTTACAAATTGCCGTGTTTCGCGGCCCGTTGAAACTAGCTCAGACTCGATTTCTGGGCACAGCAAACTTTAGCAACACTTTCTTTCTGAGCCGCGTGGAAGCTCAAGGCACTGGGTTTAGCCAAGAGGCGGATTGGTCGGGCACCCGCTTCAGCCAACCTAGCAGTTTCGCTGGAACTGTTTTTAATCAAGAGGCTCGATTTCGCAGCAGTATTTTTTTTGAGCGGGCTGGGTTTAATCAGTCGCAATTTCAAGGACTGGTTAACTTCCAAAGCAGTGAGTTTCAAGGCACTGCTAACTTTAGTCAGGCTATCTTTCGGCAATTTGCTAATTTCAGTCGGGTGCAGTGGCAGGGCAATGCGGATTTGGCCCAAACCCGTTGGCAAGAAGCGGCTCAGTTTAATAAGAGTCGGTTTTTGCAGTCCTGCTTTCTCACGGAAGCGGAATTTGAGCAGCCTGTGAGCTTTCGAGAAGTGCAGTTTAGTCGTCCGGTGAATCTGCGGGGGGCGAGTATTTTGGAGCAAGCCGACTTTAGTGATGCAGGCTTTAGTAAGGCAGCTTATTTGAATGTGCCAGGGTTAAAGTTTGATGCCGACCATGCCAAATTTCTGGGTAATCCAGGCCAGATTGGGCGATCGCTCTCGGTTCCAGTACTGCAAGGTAATGAGAGCTTGTTGCGGAACTTGGTACGAAACTTTCGCCAGTTAGAGCAAATTAGTGACGCCAATCAAATTGAATACAAAACCGAATCTCTGCGGTTGCAAGAACTACGGCAACGACTTCTAGGTACGAATATCAATACCGCCTCTCTACCCCGTCTAGTCAAAATTGGTTTTTCGGCGGCCCAAGCAGCAGCGATCGCCCAACGTCGAGTCGAGCAACCCTTTCGTTCACTTACCGAACTGCTCACCCTCGACAGCATCGATTTAGCGGATTACATCAAGATTCGCGATCGCGCCATTGCTGCCGATTCCCGTAACTTTGTCGGCTGGGGTTTAGATGGATTGCACTGGCTCTGCCTCAGTCTCCTGTTGCTGTTGAGTCGATATGGCACCAATTTCTGGTTGGTGTTTGGGGTGGAGATTGTGGCGATCGCTTACTTTGGCGTGCTGTTTTGGCTGATCGATCGCTTGCGACGGCTACGGCCTAAGCCCATTGTGCCGACTCTCTACGAGACAATTGCGGTTTTGAGTAGCTTTAGTGTGTTGTCCTTAGGCGGTCTGGTGACGATTTTTCAAACTTCCGATCGCCCTGGGCTCACCTTAGCTTGCCTCGCCGTGGTGATTGTCCCGGTGCCACTGCTGTTGCTGGGACGGCTATATCAGCAAGGCCGCTACCACAACTTGATGGATGTCAGCTACTTTGTCGAAGAGGGTAGCCTGCGTCAGTTACGCCTCCTGATTGGGCGGATGCCGATCATGCCTCGCTTTCCGCTGTTTCAAGAGCGTTATGTGCCGTTGCTGTGGGATCGCCGCTGGAACTGGTTGAACTACTACGACTTTAGTTTCAACAACTTATTACGCTTCGGTTTTAATGACATTCGTCTGCGCGATCGCGATATGCCTGGTTTGATTACAACCTTGGTTTGGTATCAGTGGAGCCTCGGCATTCTCTTCATTGCCTTGCTGCTTTGGACACTCTCGCGCACGATTCCTGGACTAAATCTGCTGATCTATTTCAGGTGAATTTCAATTTCAGGTGAATTTCAGGTGAATTTCAGGTGAATTTCAAGCCAGCAAACTTCAAGTAGATATTGAAGACTGGCGGCAAATACTATCACGAGCTATTTCAGCATCAAATATTACCTAAGTGTGATTGTCCTTCTGAAAAGCCCAGGATACTCTGTATCAGGGTGCTCTACGCAGAGTTGGTTGCAACAAAAAATGATTGTTTCAGGGGAAATTCTGTCATTTTAATGACATCAGCTGCTCGATCTAATCGCTGTCAAAACTGTTAAGAACCTTTTGTGACTTAACTGAGTCACGTGTTATTGAATAGCCCGAAAAATGAAATGAAAGCTGATGCCGCAGACCTAGCCAGCAAATTGCCCACAACTCCGGGGACAATGGAGGTGGCGCTTGGAGCAATGACGGAAGCGATCGCCTGGACAGATGAATCGGGCAAAGTTCAGTGGTCTAATCCGACATTCGATCGCTTAGTCGCCAAAAGTCGATTTGATATTTTGGGTACCCAGCTGATTGATTTGCTGCCTTTAACCCAAAATGGCGAACCAGTTTCGGTCGCGACTCATCCTGTGACTATGGCCTTCAATCGCCGGATGGATTCGACTGCCTGTTATGAATTTCAGCCCCAGGAAACGGCTTTAATTTTAGAAATTTCTTGTATTTGCATTCATCTTCAAGCCACAGACACTAGCGTTGTGGTCGCGATGCGGGATATTACTCAACGCCATCCAGCCGAGACAGAATTAAAGCGCCATCCAGAACAATTGCGAGACTCGGTAGAAGCGCGAACGGCAACGTTGTTGTTGATTAAACAACTGCAACAAGAAGTCAGCGATCGCCAGTACACGGAAGCAGTCTTGCGTGAGAGTGAAGCCAAAAATCGCGCTTTAGCGGAAGCTGCTACGATTCAAGCCCAACAACTCAGCCAAACGTTGCTGGAACTGAAACAAACCCAAACCCAACTGATCCAAAGCGCCAAGATGTCCAGCTTGGGCCAAATGGTGGCAGGGATTGCCCATGAGATCAATAACCCAGTCAGCTTTATCTACGGCAACTTAGTTCACGCTGATCAATACACGCAAAATTTATTGGCTTTGCTGCAACTTTATCAGCAGATTTATCCCCAACCCCACCCTCAGATTGCCGCATTGGGTGAAGCGATCGAACTTGATTTTTTGATCAGCGATCTGCCGCAAATATTAGCTTCTATGCAGGTCGGAGCCGAACGAATCAGCGAAATTGTTTTATCCTTGCGCACGTTTGCCCATTTGGATGAAGCGGAAAGAAAAGCCGTGGATATTCATGCTGGGATCGACAGTACCCTACTAATTTTGGAAAATCGACTGAAATCGCAGGGAAGTGATCCAGCAATTACTGTGGTTAAAAAATATGGTGACTTACCCCGGGTGGAGTGCTACGCCAGCCAACTCAACCAAGTATTTATAAATATTCTCAGTAATGCGATCGATGCCTTGGAGGAGCAACCAGAACCGCGAGTCATCACGATTAAAACAGCGGTAGCGAACCCAGCGACTGGCAACCGAGCTGCTAGCAATGAAGTTGCAGTTGTAAACTCGTCAGACAAGACTTGCTTACTGGGCGATCGCATTACAATTCAGATTCATGACAATGGACCAGGCATCCCAGAAGCAGTCCAGGCAAAAATGTTTGAGCCATTCTTTACCACCAAACCGATGCAAAAAGGCACTGGCTTGGGTCTAGCCATCAGTTACCAAATTATTGTGGATAAACACGAAGGCATGCTCCGATGTGTTTCAGCACCGGAGCGAGGGACAGAATTTTGGATCGAAATTCCGCTTCAGAACTTGGACACAAATTCCTAAAGCTTGGCTTCGAGGGACTTCAGGTATTCAGTATTAACCCCAGACTCGCGAGTTAAAGCAATTTTTCCGGTGCGAGCAATTTCGCGGATGCCAAATTTATTCAACACCTGCACGATCGCCACCATTTTGCCCGGATCGCCCACGACCTCTAGAGTGATAGCATCTTCCGCTACATCTACGACCCGCGCCCGAAAGATTTGCGCCAGTTCCACAATCTCAGAACGATTGGCGCTAACTGCATTTACTTTCAACAGCATCAGTTCCCGCTCGACACAGGGCACTTCGGTAATATCCTGCACCTTAATGACATTGATCAGCTTGTAGAGCTGCTTCGTGAGCTGCTCAATGCTGTTGTCATCGCCCGGAACCACCATCGTAATTCGAGAGACTCCCATCTGCTCGGCTGGCCCTACGGCTAAGCTTTCGATGTTAAAACCCCGGCGGGCAAACAGACCAGCAATGCGGGTTAGAACTCCCGCTTCATCTTCAACCAGAACAGAAAGGGTGTGTTTCATCGCAGTAATTGTCTAACCAAAATGCTGGTAGCAACAGCACATAGACCGCCATTTTATCGTGCTCTCTCTCAATTAGAAAACTATTAATTCACCAAATCCGGTTTACTGGGTTTCGCCCGCCCCACCCAACCCCAACCAGCTAAGATTTCTGTGCAGATTAGTTGACTAAGCCTCTGTCGATAGGGTTAGCCCTGCTCCTTGCTGACCTCTTTTCCTGGGCAGATGCCTGATTGAGCCGAACTCTCTTTAATCAAGTTAAGTAAAGTTTGATTCGGAGCAAGAACATGGGTTGGTTACAAAGATTATTTGGCGTTAAGAAGCCTCAAAATCCTCAGCAGGCGATTAATGCGACTCCTGCCCCTCAAGCAGTCCCCCAAAATGCACCCGCAGGGCAACCATCTGCTGCTCCCGCTGCCACCCAAACCACTGAACCAGAACGTGTTGGCCTAAATGGTGAATACGACCAAAGTGGTTTGGCGAAGCGCGTCGCTCTAGCTTTTGACGAAGATGCTCAACTGGATGACATTGAGACACTGTATGTCGCTCAGACTGGCGGCACCGTGGTACTGAAAGGCAAAGTACCGAGCCAAGATATTCTCAGTCGAATGGTTTCAGTTGCTAGAGGCGTGAATGGCGCAACTGGCGTAGAAACTAATCAAGTCACGATTGGCTAAGTCATCATCGCGTGACAAACTCAAAATTTATCCTGTACTGCTGTTGGACTTTATCTTTCCTAGTTTTGATCTCTACTGAATTCAGTAGAGATTTTTTTGTGCACCATCATTCTTCAATCGCAACTGGTAGAGCTGAAGATTCGGCTGTTTTAGCTAGGTGCCAAGAATCAATCCACTCCAGAATTGCTTGATTCACTTGCTCTGGCGCTTCATCATGTAGGCAATGTCCCGCGTTATCCACTTCGACGAACTTTAGGTTGGGGTTGTAGCTGGTGAACTGACGCGCCAAGTTATAGGGAATCATGCGATCTTGCTTTCCCCACATCAACAGCATGGGGATTTGTAGAGTTGGTAGCACTGACTTGACACTAGGCCCAAATTTAGTGCTGGTCATGGCTTTGAGAATGGCACAAAAGGCTTGGGCTGAGCCGCGATCTTGAGCAGGCCCAGTCAGAATATCTACCAGTTCATCAGTGACGGCTTCTGCGTTGGCGTAAGCGATTTTGGCCCAGGGCCGCACAACTTGAGGCCGACGCACAATCTTAAATATAGTTTTGAGCAGGAGTGGAGAAGCAAATAGACCTTCGAGCGTGGCGATCGCGGGTCTGAGAAACTGAGGAATGGCTTCTTCGCGTGCGGAAGGGTCCGGTAAGCTCAGCATGGCAATCCCGGCGACCATATCGGGGTGAGCGGCGGCAGCTGCCATACAAATTAATGACCCAATCGAGTTACCCACCAACACTACAGGTTTGCCAATAAAGGTTTTCCAGAAGTCGTAAACTTGCTCGACCCAAAAAGCCGCGTTGTAGTTGGCGATCGCTTTTTCCGAAGCCCCAAACCCCACCATATCCAGGGCATACACGGTATGCGATTGACTCAGCACTTCTAGGTTGTGTCGCCAGTGCCCAATGGATGCCCCAAACCCATGCAGCAAGATTAAAGGGGTGTTGCTGGTGGCTCCCTGTGCAGCCCGCATATAGGTGTAACGAGTTTGCCACCCCCGCCAAACCCAATCTCGCTGATTCCCAACCCGCTGATGCCAAGGCAAAGAAGTAACCACGCTCACCTCAAAGTTGCTCTTAAAGCCTATGCTAAGCCAAAGTTTCGTTGCTTGGGTGTAGGAAGAGAAGGGGAGGGGAGGGACGATCGCACTAACAACTTAACTGGAAACAACAATTTCTATGGTGAACAATTATGAAAAACATTTGGACTGTGCGTTTTGATACTAAAAATTTTGCAACTGCCAGTTTGGTAGAGCAAGATGAAGGCGAGGGGATACTAGACATTTCTGAGTTCTGCCCTGATTGGCCAGACTTTGAAGGGCAAAAAATTGGAAAAGCATGGAAAATGTTTAGAGCAGAGCTTGATCCAGAAAAACAAATTGGCAACTTTACAGATATTGATCCGGGAGTGTTAATTTGTGATGCCTTTGCACTCTCAAATATTGGGGAGGCAATATCTGAAGAAGTGGAAGTCTTACCCATTCAAGTTGATAAGTTAGAAATGAATGTACTCAACGTTATCAATATCATTGATTGTCTTGATGAAAGTAAAAGTGAGATTGAGTATTTTTCAGATGGAGGAGTGGCAAGCATTAAGCGGTACAGCTTTTATACAAATCCATTGATAGGTGTAATGCTGTTTAAGATTCCGCAATTCAGTCGCACGGAAATCTATGCAAATGATGCTTTCCGAGATTTAGTTATTAACACAAACTTAACTGGTCTTGATTTTCAAAATGTTTTTCATAGTGCGATCGCCTAGTACGTTAGGTTGAGGCTACGAAACCCAACACCTCAACTGTTAACTAGATGCACCTTTTCCTACTTACAATGGAAATTAGAGCCAGTTGGCAGTTGGGAGGCAAACCAATGGTACAAGCACCACTTAAATGGGGGAATTTCTGCCATTACCAGAAACTAAGCCAGCCAGTGAGTACATTGAGGGTCAAATCATTCAAAAGCCAATGCCTCAGGGAAAGCATAGTTCAATTCAAGGTGAGATGGTACCTGCCATCAATGCGGTGATTAAACCTCAACGCTTAGGTCGGGCCTTTCCTGAGTTTCGCTGTACCTACCCTTCGGAAGCCCTGCTTCGCATGTCTATGGCGATCGCTCAACGGTTCCTGATATTTCTGTTTTTGCTTGGCAAAGAATTCCCCGTGATCAGAATGGGGAGGTTGCCAATACATTCGCGATCGCTCCAGATTGGATGATTGAAATCCTATCCCCAGACCAGAGCCAAACTAAAGTCACCAAAAACATTTTGCATTGTCTAAAACATGGTACTGAAATGGGCTGGTTGATTGACCCAGGGGAGCAGACTGTCTTTGTTTACCTTCCCCAACAGCGAATCGAGGTCTTTGACGAACCGACTGGATTGCTGCCTGTGCCTGTTTTTGCCGCAGGGCTGAACCTGACTGTAGAAAATTTGTTCGCTTGGTTGCTAGAGTGACAATCTACTTGGTTTCACTTGCCAAAAACAACAGCGGGTTACTCATATTTTCTGCAAAACCGAGGATGCCGCGATCGCCCAGAGCATTATGTCTGCCCAGCATTTAAGGCTGCTTGAGGCGGTTTATGGGCAACGTTCGCTTACTTAAGTTTTGGGTAGAGCGGTATTGAGGGGTGAGCAGCAAAACTAAGTAAACCCATCAGGTGCTGTTTTTGCAAGATGAAGGTAAATCTGCGGCTTTATGTAAATGTTTATTAAGTTTTGTGAAATTTAATGTTACTGTTTTAACAGATTGCTGAAGCTTCAGCGTGGAAACGCGCTGGAGTGCGTCTTTTCGTCAGTTGTAAATCTCATTAAGGTTAGGCCAGTACTATGCCAATTACGATTGACTCAGCTCGTGGAATTTTTCCTCAAACTCTATTTGCTGATGCAGTACCAGCTACGATCGCCAGATTCAAACAACTTAGTGCCGAAGACCAACTAGCATGGACTTGGTTCGCTTATCTTGAGATGGGCCAGACCATTACCGTTGCTGCTCCTGGAGCTGCCAGTATGCAGTTTGCAGAAGCAACTCTAGATCAGATTCGGAAAATGACTTTTGCTGAACAAACGCAAGTCATGTGTGACTTGGCAAACCATGCCGACACCCCAATTTGTCGCACCTACGCTGCTTGGTCTGCAAACATCAAACTAGGATTCTGGTACAAGCTTGGGCAATGGATGGACGAGGGAATTGTGGCTCCCATTCCAGCAGGCTATCAACTCTCCGCCAACGCCTCAGCAGTACTGCAAGCGGTTAGAGAACTAGATCAAGGTCAACAGATTACAGTCTTACGCAGTTCTGTAGTTGATATGGGGTTTGACCCAGGTAAGTTGGGTGACTATACCAAAGTTACTGAACCTGTTGTTACTCCCAAGGAGATTTCACAGCGTACTCAAGTCACCATTGAAGGGGTTGATAACCCGACGGTGCTGAGCTACATGAACAATTTAAATGCCAATGACTTTGGTGCTTTGATTGAGTTGTTCGCACCCGACGGTGCTCTTCAGCCTCCTTTTCAAAGACCGATTGTGGGCCGAGATGGCATCCTTCAATTCTTTAACGAAGAATGTCAAAATCTGAATCTGATCCCAGAGCGAGGTGTTTCTGAACCCGCAGAAGACGGTTATACCCAAATAAAAGTCACTGGCAAAGTCCAAACTCCTTGGTTCGGTGCCGCTGTCGGCATGAATATGGCTTGGCGATTCTTGATCAATCCTAAAGGCAAGATTTTCTTTGTGGCAATTGATCTGTTGGCTTCTCCTAAAGAACTGCTGAACTTGATTCGCTAGAGAAGTAACCCTGTAGATAAACTCTGAACGATTGTGAGCGCTCTCATAAAGGGCGCTCAGTTTTTGTCTTGACTAGATGGTACAGAAATAGTGCAAATGAGTGACGTTGAATGGTCTCATGGAGAGAAGCAAGTAGCTCAGTCAGCTTTTGAGAGAGCCTACGAACGAGAAATTAATGCTTTGATCAAAGAGGTTCGTGAAAGAGCCAGCACGATCACGAAATTGGATGATACATGGCTATTACATGATTTTTTAAGCGCAAGAAGACACCAGTTGGATGGCAAATATGACTATAAATACTCAGTGCTGATCTTTGTGTTTGCTCAGTTGGTTAAGGAAGGTTGGCTGCATCTCAAGGAGCTGGAGGGGCTAGAAGGAGATAAGCTGACCAAAATAGCAGCTCTGACACGCATGTGAGGGATGCCCTGCCTAAGAACCTACATTGAGACAAGATCCATCGGACAGAAACGACAGCGGGTTACTCATATTTTCTGCAAAGCCGAGGATACCGCGATCGCGATGTTCGTAGAGCAACTCTCCATGAGCATTAAATAGAAAGGTGCCTCCCCGTTGCGTGATGTAAGCGGCATCGGGTACGTAAGTTCTCCAGTGGCTGAGCACTTCTGTCATATTCCGCAGTCGTAAGGTAGCAAGCTCAAAAGGGCGTTGAAATCCTTGGCCACCTGCCAGTTTGAAGAATGAGCCTTTGAAGGGAGGGAGCGGTTTGGCTTGCACCACTTCCTCCTCGGCAATGAGTTGTGGGGCTTGGCGATCGCCTCGATAACCCCGAAACACTTCAGCTAGCGTCCCAGGGCTACCAATTCCAGCACACATCAGCATCAGGTTGATCCAAGCATTCTGAGCTGTGGAAAGAGTGGGTAGCTTGAGTGATAGACCAGAATAGAGATTGAGTTGGCGGTGCAGTTCTGCGGTGGGGTCTACAAACAAACAGTCAGCAGGGAAACCTGTGTAGTCGCAGAATTTTTGGCCCGAAGCGCGATCGCCAATTCCTACTGCCCGGATCGTGATGTTTTGAGCTTGGAGCTGTTCCGCTTCTCGTTGGAGCCACCAGGCATATTCCAAGCTGTCAAAGTCTCCTAGTTGCGACCAGACCAATACCAACTGCTTGGCGGTAGACTCAAAGCCACTCAGAATTGGGGCGATCGCTCCATCGCTCACCCGCTGCCGCTGAGCCTGACTGAAGATTGTATAAGTATCCATAGAAACGGGTCTAGTGAAAAGGCATAGGAGAAACTAGGAAAGTATAAACAATCAGCAGGGCGATCGCCTCAACCGATTCTTACTCAAGCAGGGTTGTTAGTTGTGTATAGTTTAAAGACTGTGAGATGAATAGCTGTTGCAGGTATCACGCGATCATTTTATGGTTTCGAACTAGTTGTCTAGAATGGATGCTGATTCTTCTGGTTCTGAACCAACCTCCTTACCAATCACAACCGATAAGGAGATCTGGCAAGCCCTAAAGGCCCGAAAGCCTGCGGCCTTAGCGTTGCTGTATGACACCTATGCGGGTTTGGTGTATGGGCTAGCTCTTAAACTCTTGAAGCATCCTCAAGAGGCAGAAGATTTAACTCAAGAGGTGTTCTTGGCCTTCTGGCACAATGATGTATATCACTCGGCTCATGAATCGCTCAATAGTATTCTGCTAACTATGACGCGATCACTAGCGATCGCCAAACTCCGCTCTCGTGATGTAGCTCTCAAAGATCTAGAGCGCTGGCGTCAGTCACCTCTGCCAGAAAAGATAGTGATGACACCCTTTGAGCAAGCCTCTCTTCAAGAGCGATCGCAGCAGATTGAGGACGGCTTAGTCCAACTTTCGCACACACAGCGTCAAGCACTAGAAATGGCTTACTTTGAAGGCTTTAGCCAAGCAGAAATCGCCAAGCAATTAGGCATCCCGCTAGGAACTGTAAAGACGAGGGTTCGCCAAGGTTTACTGAAATTGAAGCAAACGTTACGAGGCTTCATCTGATAGTTGCCCTATGACCGAGTCTTGGTTTTCTGAGCAGGTAGAAGAATTAATCATCGGTTATGTTCTTGAGGACCTCAGCCCTGAGGAAACTGAAGAATTTCAGCAATTGCTGGCCGATCATCCGGAGATTGGGTCTGAAGTGGCTCGTTTGCGAGAAGTCTTAGCGCTTCTACCCTACAGCCTGCCGGAATTGCAACTTCCCGCTCGTCTACGTTCAGCTATTTTGGCGTCGGCTCGAACTGCATCCAGTCGTCCAGTCCGATCGCGATCGCCTTTTCGCTGGAGTCTGGTGGGGACTGGTATAGCCGCCCTGCTTGCCTTGGGGTTAGGGTTGGATAACTATCGCCTGCGCCAAGAACTGCTGGCAGCACGGTCCCGGAATACTGTCATTACCTTATTGCAGGAGCCCAGCACACGCCTATTAACTCTGGTGGGTACTGAGCAAGCAACCACGGCTTCTGGTAGCGTGGTGATCAATCTCAACGCCCAAACGGCGGTCATTGTGCTAAAAAATCTACCTGCTCCCGCTGGTGATCAAATCTACCGACTTTGGGCGATCAACCAGGAGCAGAAAATCCCTTGCGGCCAGTTTGCTGCTAACTCTCAAGGCATGGTTTTGAACCAGCTTTTTCTGCCAGATCCAGCTTGTAGCTCCGCCGCCTCGACTTTGGCTGTCAGCTTGGAACCCATTCCCTCTCCTCCGCAACCCGTTGGCCCCATCGTAATGACTGGTCGGATTTGAGCCAGGTCTGCGATCGCCAACCAGTTAACTGCCAAAACGCTTGTGGGAGGAGCAGCCCAGCCACCCCTCCCACATAAACAGGAGTTCCGATAGAATTTTCGGTTGCTTAGAACATGCAAGCAAATCCGCCAGAGATAAATTGGAGGGTCGTACCAGCGGGACAATCTTGCTGGGTGACATTGCCCATCATGGTATTCGTCTCAGCAGCGGGGCCAGTGGATTGTGGGGATGCCGCTAGGATAGGACCGACCAGTTTTAGGACCTCATCCTCGGTCGCAAAGCCATCAAACGCCTCGTTTTCAAAGGGGATGGGCAAGCCCGACCGCACTTCGTTGTAAATCACTTCGCTTTCGCTTCTAATCCAGGGGCGGATATCTGCACCTAACAGAGTTTGACGCAAGAAGCGGATACCAGCCGCATGGCGGGCTTCTACTGTATGGATTTCTAGCGCTCCAGCCAGAATAGTGTCTGCATTAGCTGCCAGTAAGTTTTGCACTTGCCCCTTATAGGCCGCTGCCCCTAAATCTTCCACATACTGGAGGGCTAAGAGCAAATCTGGCAAATTGGCAAAGGGATCGCGACCCAGAATGGCGGTATAAACTGGGCTGGCTGGGATGGTGACTGCATCTGGATTGCCGCCCAAGGACCGTAGCACTGCTGAGAGATCGGTAACATGTTGTTGTTCGTCTTGGCCATAAGAAACTAATGCCGCTTGAGCAATAGGTGGCGCATTATTGATCCTGCCCGTTTGAATCGCGTTGTTGGCCCGAAGATAAAAGTCCGCTTCCAGCTTTTCTAACGTTAAGGCGTATTCAACGACTTGTTGAGGATTCAAGGTTGCCGTTTGCGCAAAGGCCGCCTTAGTGGGAGCAATGGCAAATGAGAGCAAGACAAAAGTGATGATCAGTAAAAGGCTTTGAACCGCTGTCGTGATGCGTCGCACCTGGCTCCCTAGATTCCCTAAATGATCAAACATGGTTTTGAACCAGCGGTAGGGCGGCAAGGTGGCAATTCCAACTGAGGCAATTAAGTGAGAAGAAATGATCATGATTGAGTCCCTCTTGAGGTCAAGCGACGAGCGCCCCAGCGATGGGGTTGTTAATTAAATTCAGCGAACCGACAATCTCCACAATCTGTTTGGGGGTGTACAGCTCGTCATAGGCACGCCCTCTAAAGGGGTTGAGTTCATCGACCAATTCGGCATCACTGACGGCGCGATCGCTATCAGGTTCGGTCACAGGTCGTCCCAAAAGCGCCCGCACCCCAGCCGCATGACGGCCCTCAACCGATACAATTGAACCCGCTGCCAAGAGATAAGTGGGGTTGGTGAGCTTAGGTCCCGCTCCGTTATAAGCGTGAACTCCGGTATCCTCTAGGGAGACAGCTGTATTTAAGATCGTGTCGCGATCGCGTAATACCGCGTTCAATCCCTGGCGATTAAAGCGCAGATCTTTCGTCTGAAACGTCACCTGATTCCCTAACACTTGGCGCAGAAACACGACGTGAGCCGCCTCATGCCTGCCCAAGGCTCGCAGATAATCGAGTTCTTTGGGGTTGCTGATTTTGCCTGATTTCACGACAGCGGCATAAAAGGCGGCCTCCAGTTCCTCCAGCAGCAAAGCAAAGTTAAGAATACCAACATCGTCTGCATTAAAAGTAAGGGTTCTGCTGCCGTTGGCTGTCTGAGCAGTCACAACCTGGGGGACTGCTGTCAAAGCTAAAGCACCAAGCCCACAAAGACCCAATTTCAATAATTTACGCCGTGAGCTAAAAGAGATCTTTCCTAACGGTTGAACTGGCGAAGTCATACAGTTGCTCCTGAGAAGCAGGCAATGAATAAAGAAAGCAGCGTTGCAAAATTAGCCATGCTGAAACGTGGCTCGAACTCGTTATGAACTCGTTACTAACCTGTGCTTAAGAAGCGCTGGGGAAGCGGTTGGCTAGGCGTTGCTTTTGCTTCTTGGTTTGCAACTTGGAAACAACCCCCCAAATTCCTAGAGAGAGAAACCCTAAGACTGAAGCGGGTTCAGGGACAGAGGTTGCTCCATCGCCCTCGCCTGTAGAAACGCCAGTCAGGGTGACTGTATACTGTCCTTCCTCTAGGCCTGCAACTTCAAAACCACTGAGCGACGAAGCGCCACCCGGACCAGTAGGACCTGTGACTTCAGTGGGTGCGTCAGGGAAAAACGGGAAAATACTACCGCCAGCGCTGACGGGATCGTAACCAAAGCTGGAAATCCCTAGGTAGTAAGTACCCGGCTGTTTAGGAGTGAAAGCGCTATTAGCTGGCAAGGTGGATTGCCGCGTATTATCAAAGGCATCATCATTGGCATAGATGCCTCTACCTTGTTCATCAAATAGGAATAGCTGCGTATCAAAATCAGCTCCACCTACCGTTGTGGCAGAGAATGACTCCCCGTTTAAAAAGATCTTGAATAGATCCGCTGCATCCTCGACACCCGAAAATACTCCTGTTGAGAGCGTGCCGGAAATAGATTCTAGTAAGGAGTTGCCCGGAATTACCTGGGCAGTTGGCAATGTCTCGCCAGCATCTTCAACCTCTCCAAAGGTAGCGGCTTGGGCTTGCCCTGCCAATCCTGCCATTAGTACCGATAGCGCTGTTACTTGAGTAATTTTTTGGAATTTCATCTGGTCTATTCCCTAGCTAGGTTCAGCCTTTACCTGAGCCATCCCTGCTTCAAGTAAGGCGATCGCTTGCTCGTTGCTGCCTCGCGAGAAACCGTAGCAGGATGTTCAGTCGCAGAGCAGTTAGTTCATTGGGGAATTAACGTCTCCTTAGGTGTACTGTCCCATGCAACTGAATTTAGAACATCTGACCGGAAGCCTAGAGGTAAGCACGTCCACCTGGGCTTGTTAAAGCGGTTTTAAATTCACGTGTAAAGTTTGCATGAAGTAAGTTTTGGAACTCTACAACAACCGCTGTATTAATTTAAATCTTGACCTAAGCATATTCTCTGGTACGAGGAATTCAAGTATCCCATTAACACCATAAAAGCTAGCTTTGAAGAATGTTGACCTAGCTCGCTGCTGGTAGCTAATCAATCATTAAGAACTATTGCAAAAATACACAACTAGCTTTGCAATTTAAATCTTAAGTAAAGTTAGCTGGCAAGGAATTCTGAATTTGTCCCATCTCTTGCCCTCAGCGCGATCGCCTCTCTTCAGGCTGGAGCTATCAAGAAAGCTAATTAGGGTCATCACATGGACTGAGCGGTCTTACTTAGAGTTGGGGCTGATCTTCCCCTACAATAACAATCAGCGAAGAGTGCGATCGCGAGTAGATCAGGGGGGAAGGATCAACGCGATCGCTAGCTTGGTAAGCTATTAAAAAATCCAGTTAATTAGGTCAGATAAGGTTTCGGCTTATGAGCACGACAGAGACTTCCAGCCCTAGCAAGAGCAAAGCTAAGAGTGATCAAGCAGGCACTTTGGAGCTTGCAGACAACAAAAAAACAAATAGCGCAACTAAGTCTGGAAGCCTAGGATTGGCGCTTCCCACCTATCACCCCAGCCCTCTACCTAATAACCGCCCCATCGGACCCAGCACTTTAAGAGTGTCCCATGTAGGTTCCTTGCCAGGTGGTCGTCCCATTTTTGAGAGTGACCTGCAAGTGGTGGAGTTTGTTGGGATTCATCACAATCGACCTATTTTCGCTAGCACTATGGAGATCGCCGATTCAGACTCTTTACCTGGACACCGCCCGATCGCAGTCAGCAGATTGGAAATTTCGACCTTAGATTCCCTCCCCAACCATCGCCCCATTATGGTGAGCCAATATGAAGGAGCGGAAGACTCAATGGGTTTTATCGACTAAACTCGTAACAGCAAGTTTGTGTTCCAGATAGTTCCGCAGGGGTTGTTGGTTGAGCCCTCTGCGGAATTTTTGTTTAGCTGTCGAAAATCTTGCTATTCATCGCGAGTTAGCCTAATCCGCCGCCACGGCCAAACCTACCGAATCCTCCTCGCCCAGTGGTTGAAGATCGACCACTGGTGCCAACGCTTTGTCCTTTACTCCCACTTGCAGCAGGAGCTTGCCGCACAGAACTGCCAGAGCCAGATGTATATCCACCCGATCCGCCACCTACATAAACTCGGTTCCTGCTGCCTGATGAGTTGTCGCAGTTAGGATTGGCTTGCTTGACGGTAGGGTCGTTGCAGTCGAGATTTGTAGTGCTGGGGCTTGTGGTGCAAGCTGCCAGGAACGATGCCATCAAGGATGACATGATCAAAAGGGTAATCAGTTGTAATAAGCTAGGCTTCAATTTTATGCCAGTGTCCGATAGGACTCATTGAGGAATAGATACAAGGTCTGTTTGCAAATATTACGGGAATAGGGAATTCGTAGGATTGCAGGTGTTTCTCTTGGTTAGGACAGGCGATCGCTCCACTAAACTTCCCTTTACTGTGGCTGAAAATGACTCCAGACTTAGCAGCAGCATTGCAATTTATCGAAAAAATTGAGCGAGCCAATGCAGCTCAGTCTGTCTACGAGATTGCCAATCAGCTACGCGGCTACACCAAACCTAGCTACACAACGCTGCTGTGGAGTACGGCTACAGGCTATAAGCAGCCCTACATTGAAGGAGAGTTTAAGGGCAAGCTGAATCAAGAATTGCTGCTCAGTGGTGAGAAAACTGACTTCGGCCATTTCATTGCAGCTCTTGCGGATCAAATCAATCAACCAGGAGTCCGGTGGTCTGATTTGACTAGTTGGACAGCCGATCACACCTCTTGGGCAGGCGACATGGGTTCCGCGATCGCCACGTTTCACGCACAGGGCAACAATCCCAAAATTCCTACAGTTTTAGAAGCGCTTAATCGCTACGCCTCTGACTCTGACTACGCGGCGAATATTGCAGCTTATGTGGTTGGTGTCATGCTGAATTTTGGTAAACAAGCTGTGATTTCTCAAGCGATCGCTCACTATGATGCTCAGCCTTATGCTGAGAATATCAGATGGTTTCTGCAAGAACGGTTTAAGGGAGCGATCGCAGCCAACCAGCTCGAAAACCCAGCGGAAGTGGAAGCAGAAATCCGGCGGGCCATCTCGACTTATATTCGTTTGTCCCCTGATTCTGGTTTGTTTGAGTCGGTCAAGAATTTGTTGAAGTTAGACCCACAACTGCAACGAGAAGATTTTCAGCATCCGAATGCGGCTGAATTGTTGCAAGGGTCACTGCACTTTATGACTTACCTCGTGAAGAAAGCTGGACTAGAACCCCTGAAGTTTAAGCCTTATCAACTACCGAAAGTACCTTGGTTAGGGACTGTGAGTTATGAGGTTAAGGTACCTAATTAACAGAAAATACTATTTGGTAGACACACGAGTATTTTCTAGCTTTTCACGCAATCGCAAGCATTAAAATCACTCTCAGTCTAGATACTCTAAATTCACTTGGCTGGTGTCATTATGAGTGATGGTTTCCATTGTTGATGGGGTGTAGGAAAATATGGCTCCAACCCTTCAAAACCGGCGAGAGCAAGTATCATATAACCATAAAAGCGACTAAGAAAGACCATACTATCCAGCGCTTTTTCTCTTTCATCTTCTGAACGTGAGCCACCCTGACTGAAAAGCCAGTCTGGATGTGCGTTACGATCTCGTAGGTATGTATGTGATTTCATGATCTGAGAATGAAGCGGTATCCATTGCTCAGGAAAATAACCCTGAAGAAAACTTCTTAAACTTTGACCAACATTCCAGCTATCTTTTTTAGCCTTGAAAGGGTGTTTGTCAATGTTACGGAGAGCTGCCTCTAGAATAGTGGAGAGAAGAAATTCCTTAGCTTGAGAACTCTTTTGTCGTGATGATTCTGCTATTTGCCTAAAAACATTCCGACAGACCTCAGAATGGGGCTCATTTTTAGCTAGAAAGTTAGCTAGTTTAACGAAAGACTTCTTATTTAATCTGTGCTCACCATAAAAGGGCGACAAAATATCTAATTGTTCAACACTCATCATTCTTCTTGTTTCAAAACGCTTTTGCGAGTCACCAAGTAACTCACGATATAATAACTGTACTGTCTGCCCTAAAAGTATAGATAATGTATCTTGTGCTGCTTCTGCCCATTTCCAAGCGAAGTTTTTCGAGGAATATATTTTGAGAAAGGACCAATTAAGTTGAAGATGATGTTTATCAATTAGACGTCCAAAGATTTTCTGATTTTCGTCTTGGTAAAAAATTCCTAAGAAATTTCGAGAAGTTTCAATCCGAGAATCTTGAATCTTGATTTCCTGAGATACGAGGTCTGATAAGTGGTATACATTATCAGTTCTATAGATTGCAGAACCAATCCATTCAGTACAACTGTCAATTCCAGAGAATGTGGAGAAGATTACTCGGCTTAAATCAATGGAAAGACGATGCTGCGACAAGATATCGTCACGGTCAATTAAAACTACTCTTGGAGAAATAGCCCATTTTTGATACCAGGGTTTCATTCGGATTGAACTAGTGTCACTTTTACGAATAATACGTACTCTACCTAGCTCAACCTGCTCAATTTGAGGCATCTTATCTCTTTCCAGTAAAGCTTCAAGATGAAAGCCAAGGGAAGGCTCCCAGGTTAGTACCCCACGACCTTGATATCTGCCTCCCAGATAATCGAACCAAATCTTTTCCAAAACGTATTCAGATTTTTGAAAATAATCTTTCAAATTATTTCCTCTACTTTTAGGTTGCCTTAAAAATTATGCTAACTGATTAGAATTAGTTGATTTTGATTTTTAGGTCTTGAGCTATGTTTTTTCTGTGTAATTAAATTTCTTGCTCAAATTCTGTCTAATAACTTTAGCAGTGTGGCAGAATTTTAAGAGAATTATAGACTTCGTCTCTATTAGATTGCCCTTCATGACTGCAACTATCCCGACCCTCGCCAGCCAGTACGACCCCTCCACAACTGAATCTAAGTGGCAACAAGCTTGGGAGCAAAACCAAGTATTTAAGGCTGACCCCAATCATGGTGGAGAGCCTTACTGCGTGGTGATTCCGCCACCCAACGTCACGGGTAGCTTGCACATGGGGCACGCCTTCGAGAGTTCCCTGATTGATACTTTAGTGCGCTACCACCGGATGCTGGGCCGCAACACGCTCTGGCTTCCTGGGACTGACCATGCCAGCATTGCCGTACAGACAATTCTAGAAAAGAAAATTAAAGCAGAAGGCAAAACTCGCTACGACTTGGGCCGTGAGCAGTTTCTAGAACGGGCTTGGCAGTGGAAAGCTGAATCGGGTGGCACGATCGTTAACCAGTTGCGGCGCTTGGGAGTCTCGGTCGATTGGTCGCGGGAACGCTTCACGATGGACGAAGGGTTGTCTCGGGCAGTCTTAACTGCGTTTGTGCAGCTTTACGAAGAAGGGCTGATTTATCGCGGTCAATATTTGGTCAACTGGTGCCCTGCAACTCAGTCAGCCGTGTCTGACCTGGAAGTAGAACCTCAAGAAGTGAATGGACATCTCTGGCACTTCCGCTATCCGCTCTCTGATGGTTCTGGTTATGTGGAAGTGGCGACCACTCGCCCCGAAACCATGTTGGGCGATACAGCCGTCGCAGTGAACCCCAACGACGATCGCTACAAGCACTTGATTGGCAAAACCCTCACCCTACCGATCATGAATCGAGAGATTCCAATCATTGGCGATGAGTATGTGGATGCTGCCTTTGGGACGGGTTGCGTTAAAGTGACTCCTGCTCATGATCCCAACGACTTTGAGATGGGCAAGCGCCACGACCTGCCGTTCATCAACATCATGAACAAAGATGGCTCGATGAATGAGAACGCAGGGCCATTTCAAGGGCAGGATCGCTTTGTAGCGCGTAAGAATGTGGTTGCGCGTCTAGAAGAGTTAGGGGTGTTGGTCAAGATTGAGGACTACAAGCACTCGGTTCCCTACAGCGATCGCGGCAAAGTCCCAGTTGAACCGTTGCTCTCAACCCAGTGGTTCGTCAAAATCAAGCCGATGTCTGAGCGAGCATTGGAGTTTCTCGACCAAAAACAAGAGCCTGTCTTTGTACCCGATCGCTGGACGAAAGTGTATCGCGATTGGTTAGTGAGCTTGCGGGATTGGTGTATCTCGCGGCAACTCTGGTGGGGGCATCAAATCCCTGCTTGGTACGCCGTCAGCGAAACCAATGGTGAGATCACTGATAACACCCCGTTTGTGGTAGCCCACAGCGAAGCAGAAGCGAGAGAAAAGGCGATCGCAAAATTTGGTGCAGATGTGCAACTGACCCAAGACCCCGATGTGCTGGATACCTGGTTCTCATCAGGATTGTGGCCGTTCTCCACTCTGGGTTGGCCCGAACAGACCGCAGATTTGCAGCGCTACTATCCCACCACCACGCTGGTAACAGGGTTCGACATTATCTTCTTCTGGGTGGCTCGGATGACGATGATGGCAGGGCACTTCACCGGGCAAATGCCGTTTGAGACAGTTTACATCCACGGCTTAGTGCGGGACGAAAACAACAAAAAGATGTCGAAATCGGCCAACAACGGCATCGACCCCCTGTTGCTGATCAACAAGTACGGCACCGATGCGCTGCGCTACACCTTAATCCGGGAAGTCGTAGGTGCAGGTCAAGACATCCGCTTGGAGTACAACCGCAAAACCGATGAATCCGCCTCGGTAGAAGCATCTCGCAACTTCACGAATAAGCTGTGGAATGCCTCCCGGTTTGTGATGATGAACCTGGAAGGACAGACACCCCAACAGTTAGGAGTTCCAGCTGAAAGCCTAGAACTCAGTGACCGCTGGATTCTCTCCCGCTTCTATCAAGTTGTGCAGCAAACTCGAAACGACATTGATAATTTCGGGTTAGGCGAGGCAGCTAAAGGCTTGTATGAGTTCACCTGGGGTGACTTCTGCGACTGGTACATCGAACTGGTGAAGCCTCGCTTGCAAGGAGAGAATGCGACCTCCCGCAAAGCGGCTCAGCAAACTTTAGCTTATGTTTTGGAAGGTATCCTCAAACTGTTCCATCCTTTTATGCCGCACATCACCGAGGAGATCTGGCACACCCTGACTCAAGCAGGCGAAGACCAGTATTTGGCGGTGCAAGCATATCCGGAAGTCAATGCCGCACAAATTGATGCTGAATTAGAACATCAGTTTGACCTCTTAATTGGCACGATTCGTACCATCCGTAATTTGCGGGCAGAAGCTGATGTAAAGCCAGGAGCTAAGGTACAGACAATTCTGCAAAGTGAGAGCGATCGCGAACGCCAAATCCTTGACCAGGGTCAATCCTACATCCAAAACCTCGCCAAAGTAGAAACTCTCAGCATTGTGGAGAAGTTGGAATCTGCCCCAGAAGCGATCGCGGGTGTGGTCGGCACTGTTCAAGTCCTCGTGTTGCTTGCAGGTGTGGTTGATGTCGCTGCACTCAAGGCCAAGCTGGAGAAAGACTTGAAAAAGGTAGAAGCCGAGATTGCTGCACTGTCCGGTCGTCTCAGCAACTCCAAATTCGTCGATAAAGCTCCTGCTGATGTGGTTCAAGGTGCGCGGGATGCTCTAGCTGAAGCCGAGAAACAAGCCGAAATCTTGAAAGCTCGGCTAGCTCAACTTCAATAAGCTTTGGCTGATTTTGCAACTATTCCAGCCCTCATCCTTGTCTAGAAACTGATGGTGGGGGCTTGAGTTTTTTAATCCATCTTCTCCAGCGTGTCTGTCCAGTAATGTTTTATTAAGCTGGAGCTTTGCACGCTCTCTAGTGTGAAGTGGGCAAAAGTTGAAAACGATACAATGCCGTAAACCTATCTAGTTAGTAAAACATCCATGTCAGAGCAGCCAATCTGGATTGTGACTCGCGACGATGCTGAAGACGAAGTTATCGATGGGACAAAGGGTTGGGGCAGAGATATAACTGAACAACTTTCAACCTTGAGATCCAGAGCTATTGATCCTGAAAAACTTAAACAGGAGTGGAACCGAACAATGCGGGTGCTTGGACACCTTATCCAGCAGGCTGAACAGGAGGCGGGTGGCAATTTTGGGATGCAGTTAGATGAGGTGACCTTAGCAGTCGAGATTAACGGCAAAGGTCAAGTCAACTTATTGGGTGCTTGTAGTAGTGAGGTTAACGGCAAAGGAGCAATTACCCTCAAGTTTAAGCGAACTGAATCAAAGTGAAATGGGGAATAATGTAGCGATCGTAATTGGTGTTAACTATTATGACCACCTTCATCCTAGTGACCACTTAAAGTACGCAGTACGTGACGCTGAGCGAATTCAGGAGTTTCTTTGTGGTCAAGTTGGTTTTGATCCTAAGAATATTGTTCTTTGCAGCGATACCTCTAGCCCTTTTGGTAGATGGGAAAATATACCAACTCGCCCCCTTCGCTCTAACTTACGAAGATTACTCCTGGATGAAATTCAACGTGCCGTACAAGTAGACAACTTATGGTTCTCTTTCAGTGGTCATGGAAGAGTTGGTAAAGATAATCATGATTACCTAATGCCTAGTGATGGCTATTTTGGTGATCTTGAGGGAACAGCAATCTCTGTTGATTTTGTAATTCGCTGCTTAATGGGTTGCCGAGCTAAGAATGTAGTAATGACTCTAGATATGTGCCGTTCTTTCAGCGGCAGTAAGGGAACGAATGATGTAGGAAGTTATACAGCGAAACTTGCTAAGCAGCAAGGAATTACAACTATTTTTTCGTGTCAACAAGGCGAGGCATCCTATGAGATAGCGGAATTACAACAAGGAGCATTTACTTATGCTTTGGTAGAAGGTTTAGCTAAATATGAAACTCCAAGAGGTTTAGAGCAGTATTTACAGCAGCGTGTACCCGAGCTGAACTATCAACATAAAAAGCCTTGCCAACTTCCGCAGGTGAGCTTGAATTCTGCTTATAAATACGATTTACCTTTATTACAAACGTCGGCTCGGCAGACTTCTAAGGTTGCCTCCCAGTCATTACAGCCTTTATTAAAGCTATCTTCAGATAGTCAGAAGGGAGTAAATGTAGGGGCACCAACAAAGTGTCAATTCATCACACCGCTCGTCTCCAATACTCGAATCTTTAACTTTGAGGTTGTGACTATAGACACTCACGGTAAAGAAATCGAGCATCGTCAAGAAGAAGCTCAATTTATAGTCGAGGATCTGGATGGTGTGCCTTTAGAAATGGTAGTTATTCCAGGTGGAACATTTCTGATGGGTTCATCTGAGAAACGACCATTGCCTAATGAGTCACCTATTCATTCAGTGGCAGTACAACCATTTTTGATGAGTAAGTATCCTGTCACGAAAGCGCAATGGAAGGCGATCGCAAACTTACCCCAAGTTCATTGCAAGTTGAATAAAGTTCCTGTCCGAGCAGGGAGTGCAGCTCATCCTGTAGTACAGGTTTCTTGGTATGAAGCTGTAGAATTTTGTGAACGTTTGTCCAAAAAGACTGGGTGCGAGTATCGACTCCCAACTGAAGCAGAATGGGAGTATGCTTGTCGAGCTAGAACTGAAACTGCTTTTCACTTTGGCGAAACTATTACGCCTGACTTAGCAAATTATGATGGGAATTTCTCTTATCGTTCAGAAGCTAAAGGTATCAATAGAGGAGAAATTACCCCAGTTAGAAAATTTAAATTTGCTAATGCTTTTGGATTATTTGATATGCATGGCAATGTTTGGGAATGGTGCCTAGACCATTGGCATGAAGATTACAATGAAGCACCTGTAGATGCAACTGCCTGGATATGCGACCTTAAGGTTCAGGAGCGTGTAATTCGAAGTGGCTCATGGCTCAGTGGCCCTACTTTGTGTCGCTCTGCTTCACGTCAATCTGACAGCGCTACTAGCAAGTCAAATACTATAGGTTTTAGAATTGCTCGCAGTTTATAAGTAAAATTGTGTCTTATTCAGTTAGAGAGTCGTATTCTTAGGCTATTTCATTAGCTGGCATTGATGTTTGATTATCTTTGCGTTCAAATGCCAAAGTTCTACGGTACTCATAAGCTTGGGGTGCTTTCTCAAATTGAATATTTTTCAATGCACCTGTTTCCTTCTTAGTTTCTTCCACCGCTTGAACAATTTCATCCAAAGGAACTCTAAAGAAATCTCGTCGTTCATTCGCTTTATTCACGCGTCTGTTATGAAAACGCTGATGCAGCCGTCTCAGTGTGTCTGACGCATCTTCTGAAAAGAATTTAAAGTGAATATCAAAAGGAAATGGTACGGCAGGATTTGTAGTGCCAATGTACTCGTCAGGGTCAATACGCCTCCTTGTCATACATATCCTATAAACATCTCGTCCAAATGAACCAATATTTGAAACTATATAAATATAGCCTTCCTTAATTCTGACAGAGCGGGAGATCGCTTTTTCCTTGTCACTGGTTGCGTCAGCAATATACTGTCTTAGCTGCTGAATTTGATGTTCTAACTGTTCATTCTCTTGTCCTAAGGCTAATGCCTGTTCCTGAAGGGCGTTCTCAAGTTCCTGCTGATAGCGTCTTTCTCTTTCTTCAGCCTCTTCGATCTTTCTGAGTTCCTTTTCTAACTTTTGATTTTGTTTGGCCTCTTCACGAATAGCCTGCTCTTTTACCTTCTCCTCTTGTTTCTTGCACTCTAGCTCATATTGAAAGTCTAGTTCTCGAAGCTTTAAACTAAGATATGTCTGTGTAATTTCACAATCTCTTATTTTCAGGGCTTTGTTTAACTTGCTAAAAGTTGCCTTTATCTTATTTTCTGGGCTTTCAACATTACTGTGCTTTACTCTAAGAATAATATCGTCACAATCAGTATTAAATGCTGACAAAGCTAGCTTCAGAAAGTTTTCTGTCATTTTCTGGCCATCTTTGTTGCTGTCTCGCATTACCCAGTCAGTATGACAAATGGCTGCTTTTTTCTCCCTAATAAGCCTTCTTTGCTCTGATTTGATATGCTTCAACTGGAGTGCATAGTCTCCAGAGCTTATAAAATCATATTTGGGTTCATAAAAACCAAAAGATTGAACATATTCTTCCTCTTGTAAACCATACACCTGTTGTCGTAAATTCCTAATCTCAGTAATTAAATGTTCTTTTTCATTGGCAAGCTCAGCAATTTCATCTTGTTTCAGAAGAATATTGGAATTTAATTGCCTCTCTTGTTCTTCTCTAGACACTAAGGCATCATATCTACGTAAACGCTGCTTAAGTTGGTCTTTCTGGGCTTCTGCTCGTAGTAATGCAGCAGACAACCCAATAAATATAACCAGCACGAGGAGAATTTCGAACATCTGATTTGGTGCCATTTCAAATGATCCATTCTTGAACCTAGCTTAGGCAATCCCTAAGAAGGTAAAGCAAAAGAGCTAATGCATGTAGCAAGAAACAGGCATTAAGTAAAAGGCAATGCCTAAACTTAGTTTATGACAGTGAGTCCTTGAATTGCCCTTTCAACAGTAAAAGTGAGCTAGCTTTGAACAAAGGCTAGTGTCTTGGAGCAAAACGATGACAGACGGTTTTTTGTTGAGTCGAATTGTTTTGCAGTTTAGTTCTAAGTTTCAGGCGGTTTGTGAAGATCTCTCAGCAGTGGTTCACACAAAAGATGGGCATCTGTGGGTTGCCTCCGATGAAGCTGCCACAATCGATCGCCTGTCTTTCGCCGAGCCTTATATTTACAGACACGACAAGCAGTTCGCCCTCGCTGATCTGGTCAATTTACCCGATCGCAAGAACGTTGAAGTTGATATCGAGGGTATGGACTACGCCGATGAATATCTTTGGGTCGTCGGCTCCCACGGCACCAAACGCAAGAAAGTCAAAGGCAAAAAAACTGATCAGGAAAATCTGCAACGCTTAACCGAAGTAGAGTTTGACCCCAACCGCTACATCCTGGCCCGAATTCCGCTCTGCAATGGAGATTTGGTTAAGTCCTGTCCCCATTTCCAAGACCCCAGCCAACAGTTAACTGCTGCCACCTTAGAGCTCACACCGGGCGGCAATGTCTTGATTGATGCCCTCAAGTCTGACCCTCACCTGGAGCCTTTTCTCTCCACCTATACTCAATCTCAGGACCAGCCTCTACTGCTGCCTGGAAAAGATAATGGCTTTGATGTGGAAGGGTTAGCAGTTTGTGGCGATCGCATTTTTGTCGGGTTGCGGGGGCCAGTGCTACGAGGCTGGGCAATTATTTTAGAAATTGCTGTGGAGCAGAAAAACGCCGAAACTCTATCCCTAAAACCTATTGGTAAAGAAGGGCAACTTTATAAAAAACACTTTTTTGATTTGGGTGGATTAGGCATTCGGGATCTCCATTTTCAAGGCAAAGATCTATTGATTTTGGCTGGCCCAACGATGGTACTCGACGGCTCCATTCGCGTGTTTCGCCTGACCAAAGCCCTAGATTTGGATGAAAACAGTCTGTGTGAGCAAGCAAAGGGAGAGCTGGAACTCTTATTTGATATTCCCTATGGGGTTGGGAGCGATCGCGCCGAAGGCATGACCTTGTTTACCTGCATTAGCAACTCTCCCTCACTGATGGTGGTTTATGATGCGCCTTCGGAAACCCGCCAACGAGATCTAAATGGCGTTTTAGCCGATGTCTTTAAACTGTAAGCCTAGTCTTGCGAGTATTCTTGAGGGCCAGAGATTTCGTTGAGTAGGCTCTCTGGACTTTCGCTCTTGGCCTTCCGAGTTTGCCATGCCGCATAGAAAAATAGAATTGCCAGCAAACAGTAACCCACGGCCCAATCGCCCCCAGCGCCCCAACCCAAGTGGATGACTGTATCCGCGATCGCCCAGTTGTAGCTATGCATCAACCCTACCCAAGAGAGCACCGCTGCCGCTAACGACCACAGTGCGGCCTGTTTAAACTTGCGCTCAATAATATAAACCGTGATCCCTGCGAGGAACATGGCAGAAAAGATAAATCCTTGCTCCAAGGCAAATGCCCCATCAATAAACATGCCGCTGTTTTGAAAAGATGGAATCAAACCAGGAGTAAAAGGTTGAGCGGGAGTCCCTAGACCCGCAGCTCGCAGAGCATTCTTCGCAACTAGTACGCCCCAAGCTGCGATCGCCGGGAGCAATCCCACAACCACGGCTGGAGCATGGCGCAGTGGAGTCGCCGTAAAGCTCTGGGCCACAATCACAATGGCAATCCAAAGCACGATCGCCATCCCTGCTTCAATCGGGACAAAGTAAGCGAGCAGGCCGACCGTTCCGCTCAGGCACAACAGAGCCATCCCAATGCCACTGAGCGTCGAATAACCAACCCTGGCCCCCAGCGCTTTCCAACCGGGATGGCCAATGTAAATTGTTGTGGGAAAACAAGATCCACACACCGCTGCCACAATTGTGCCAATCCCATTAACTGCTAAACAAGGAGCCGTTGGGTAAGAGTCTCCTGCGGCTTCAGCACTCTCTAAATTTTGAATGCTGCCAATCAAGTTGAACAGGCCCATTGGCAAAATTACGCTCAAGTAATCGATCAGCACCGATCGCCCTTGCCATAGCTCACCTAACCAGAATCTGGGTAAGTAAAAGCCTACGGGTTCTAGGGCCGTTGCGAAGCGAGTGGCATCCCAACTTACGAGTCCAGTTCCCCAAGCCAGCCCAATACCAAGCAGTACCGCTAATAGACCCCCTGGAATCGCAAAGCCTACTTGACCAAAGTAGGTCAAAAGGATCACACCCAGTGGCACCAACCCCACGATGGGACTTGCAAAAGTGCGGAATAAAAAATCCATCGCAATGAAGGTTACCGCAATGCCACCTAAAGTAGAGAGTAAAGCTGCCCTCGGTGCGAGTCGGCGCACACCCTCGCCAATCCAAGCGCCTGCTAGTTCGATCAAACCGGAGCCTAAACAAGCGACCAAACCTGCTTGCCAAGCTAGTTCTGCGGCTTGCTCTGGGGTTACTCCTTGGGCGATCGCCGCTAGCTTGACGGGCAACATAACCAAAAATACGTAAGCAAAGAGGCTGACCGTATTGATGCCGTAGGGTAGGGCGGTAATATCATGTCGCTGCTCCTGTTTGCCTTGTCGGTAAGCTAGCCAAGCGTAGTAGAAGTTACCTACGATTAAACTTAGGGCAACACCAGGTAGAACACGGCCATACAGAATTGTGCCTGGGAAATTAAGTACTCCTTGGCACAGACTGACAATCACCAAGATTTGAATGAAATTGTCAAGCGCAAGGCCAAAAAAGCCATCAATATCTCTGCGGACAAACCAGCGCGGAGAGGTAATTGGTTGCATGTTTATGCTCCAGCTTCTGTAGCCAAGAGTTTATCGTTAAAAAAGCTACAACTCGCTAGTATCTCAGACTAAAGCACTCATGCTCACAAGTGCGAAGTAGACCTGACTTGCGTTGACAGAGATATTTCAAACTACCGTAATAGTTAGGTGAAATTTGTTGCTACTACTACTAATTGTCTTTGTTAGTATCGCACTTAACAAAATCATCAACTGCACTCTAACTGATGTATTCAAGATAACAATGTTTCTACACTAACAACTGCCATAAGGTAGATGGCCAAACTTGTTAAGTAATTATTTAATCGATTAATATTTAGACAGAATTCGTTTATAAAGAAGCGCGACTTATGGGTTCATCGCCAACTACCTTAAAGTTCAAGTCGGCACAAGCTGCTAACTCAAGTCCCAGTCAAGCTTTCGTTAGCTCGGTTACTCGGTTCGCTCTATTCCAGACGATACCCCCAGAGCGGATTGGGCTAAACGGTGAATATGACCATCGTGGTTTGGCTAAGCGAGTACAACTGGCATTCCAACAAACCTTCACCTCGGAGCAAATCCAATCCCTTGCAGTATCTCAGCGTGGCAGGGTAGTAGTGCTTAAGGGGCAAGTCGCTGAAAGCCTCCTGAAAAGGTTAGTCGAGGTTGCTGCCAATATTCATGGAGCCGCTGATGTTGAGGTTTATGCGGTGAATGCAGTTGAAAAATGAGGCTAGACCTTTTGACGCAAGCGATCGCCCTGATTTCCGTCCTTAGTTCTAAAGCGACTCCCTGCGATCGCCTTTGCTACTTGGCTTGAGGACATCTCTGTAAAACGAGATATACTGTCTCTCAAGAATATGCTTACGTTTAGCTTGAATTGCAATGCTGCATTTAGCCCAAGTGCAAAAAAAAGGATTTTTAGGAAAAGCGGAGCTGCGATTACTCGCTCGGCAAAAATCCGAAACTACCTGGGCCTTAGCTGTTGAAGAAGATGTCATTTTGTCTGCGGAAGCCAATGCTTTCGGAGAAGGGACTTTAGTTTTGCTTGAACTGGCAGAAGACCATCAAGTTACCAACCTCCAGGATGCTACAGGGTGGGTACTTGAGTTAGTGCAGAAGTATTTGATTGCGGGCCTAACGCCAGCGCTCTTGCAACAAGAAGCAGAACGGGCTGAGCAATGGCGACAGTCTTTGACCCTACAGAGTCAGGAATTAGGACGACGCACTCTAGAAGTGGAAGCTCGACGCGAGCAGATTCAGGAACTAGAAGAAAACCTGAAGCGTGAGAAAAATGAGCTGGAAGCCTTAGCTCAGCAGTTAAAAGTTTCGCTGCAAGATGACTAACTGCAAGCCCTTTGAAAGTCGCTTGCGAATCTACTGGGGATATGCGGGATAAATTGTAGCCAATTGTACAAAGGTAAAAGTACTTCCTAAGGCAGAATTATCGCTGCCTTAGTTTAGGTTAAGTTGAAATTAAGAAGTTTTTAATAATTAGGACTCAGTGTCACTAAATTACTAAAGGGTGGCTATGGAAAATTCTGACACTACAGCGAAAGACAACCTTTTATACCCTAGAAGCCGCTATTACGGTAAATTTACTCCCGAAACGCTAGCTTTTAACGCCAATCTGCAAGAGTTTTCTCAGAAAGTCTCCTATATTTCTGCTCTAGAAACAGGTGGTAAGCTTTCTTCTGAGCAAGCTTATAAGCGAGTAAAAACTTTGTGGAAGCAGCTAAAGCGGAGTCATAAAGCGTTGGGAGTCGATACGAACCCTTATTCTGATCATCCGTAATGGGGTGAGTTGGAAGAATCTAAATTCCACTATTCTCCTCAACCAGCGCTGCTACATCTACACATTAGCTAGGTGAGTGCATAGGAGCATAAAGATAGCCTTAAGGTTACCTCTCAATACAAAGCGATCGCTCTACTTCAGCATTTAGAAGAAAGAGGGCGATCGCTTTAGTTTTAGTTTATTTATCGAGCGGCGGCAGGTAGAGCCAGGGGAGGGGATGAGTTTACCCCACTACTTCGGCTAGAAGAACCATTCGTTGCAGATCTAGGAGTTCCAGAAGCGGCATCTTCTTTGAGCAACACTTCCCGAATGAAGCGAGCTGCCACTCGTTGGGCTAAACCACTAGCGATTTGCTGCCCCATGTGCTGAGTTTCTGGCTTAGCCAACAACCGAGGAATTAAGGGTAGCAGTTGAGCTGCGTCAAAGCCTTGAGTTTCCCGAAGAATGCCCCAAATCCGTTTAATGTGTTCTAGACTTTGCTGTTCATCAGCTGGAGCAGCCACTTGTTGGTTGACGGCTAACCCTACCCGCTCCCGCACTAAGTATGTGAGGTTATAGAGGGCATTGCGGCCCAGTGCATCCACTCCTTTAATAATTTCATCAACTAATCTGTTGCGAATGAACGCCCCTCGTTCTGAGAAGAGAAAATCTACTGCCTGGTTCATGACTTGATTTAAGTCATAGTCCTGGCTGTTGCGGGCGTTTTTGAGCAAATTCTCTAAACGGTTCCACCGGAAGCTGCCATCTTTGAACAGCAGGTCGCGGAGGGAGTTGCGTAGTTCCGGAGCAGGATCGGTTAACAGGCGCTTGGAGACATAAGGATAGGCTTTGCTGAGCACCTTAAAATCAGGATCTACGTTGATCGCAATGCCTTCTAGGGTGACGAGCGATCGAATGATCAACGCATAGTAAGCGGGCACCCGAAAGGGATATTCGTACATCAGCGCCGAGAACTCGTCGGTAATGCTCTTGAAATTTAGCTCCGCCACACTCGCGCCAAGGGCGTTACTGAAGACGTTCGCTAGAGCGGGAATAATTGGGGTGAGGTCAGTTTCTGGAGTCAGAAATTCTAGCTTGACATAATCGTGGGCTAAACCCTCAAAGTCCCGGTTCACCATATGAACCACGGCTTCAATCAAACCGTAGCGCTGATAGGGCTTGACCTCACTCATCATACCGAAGTCTAGATAAGCCAGCTTGCCGTCTGGTGTGGCTAGTAAGTTACCTGGGTGCGGGTCAGCATGGAAAAAGCCATGTTCTAGGAGTTGGCGTAAGGAGCACTGCACTCCCACCTCAATCAGGTAGCTCGCGTCAATGCCTTGAGCTTTAAGTTGCTCTGGCTGAGTTAGCTTGGTGCCGTTGATCCATTCCATTGTCAGCACGCGCCGCTGAGTATATTCCCAATAAATTTTGGGGACATAAATATCTGGCAAGTGACCGTAAAGGCGAGCAAATCGCTCTGCATTGTGCCCTTCGTGGATGTAATCCATCTCTTCGAAGACACGGCTTCCGAATTCATCCAAGATGGCAATAAGGTCACTCCGGACTTGTTTAATGTTTCGCTGAGCCCAAGCTGCGAGACCTCTAAGCAAATATAGGTCTAGGGTAATATTTTGGGCTAAACCAGGCCGCTGTACCTTAACTGCGACCACTTCTCCGGTTTTTAGTCTGCCTTTGTAAACCTGTCCTAAAGATGCCGCTGCAATGGGTTGAGGTGTCAATTCAGCGTAAACATCTTCAGGGCGATCGCCTAGCTCTTCTTCAATAAACTGGTAAGCTAGCTCGTTGGGAAAGGGCGGTAACTGATCTTGAAGTTGAGTCAGTTCTTCTAAAAACAGCGGGGGAACCAGATCAGGCCGCGTGGAGAGGGCTTGCCCGACTTTAATGTAGGCTGGCCCCAGCGCAGTCAAGATTTCCCGCAAGCGAATGGCACGACGGCGTTGGTTTTTAGCTCCTTGTCCTGTCCGCTTGTCCCACCATAAGCTCAGCCCAAAGGTCAAAAATGGCCAAATAATGGTGAGTAAGCGCCCCCATACTTGCAACGGTCTGGAGCGGTAATAGTCTGCGATCGCCACTGGGTCATAGCGTAGGCCAGCAATCTCTGGATCAAATTCAGCTTCAGCCACTTCAGCTTCAGTCACAGCTTCGGGCATTAGCGTTTCTGGCGGCAGAGCGATCGGCTCACTTTTGACCGTGATAGTTGAAGGGGACGTTGAGTTTGTCACTGCTATTCGTGCTGGAATGGCAGACTCTGGCTGAACTGAGCGTAAGTCAGTCCGCGTGTCAGTAGAAGATACAGTCTCAACATTCTTCATGGGTTCAGGACAGATTGAGGAGCAGCGATGTTAAGTATTGTAACAACTCATCTCATCATAGCTCTGAGTTCAGTTTTACTCTAGCTTTTGGTTGAGTTGGTCAATTCTCATTTCATGGGAGAGCGGGCAGCGGTACGGCAACTCACACTAAACTAAATGGGTAGCCCCCTATGATTTGATGTGGTTTCCACCAAGAGACCTGATTTTACCTGCTGCTTAGGACGCAGTATCTTCAGTGTGTAGGGAATTCGAAGTTTTTTCCTCTGCCTTCAAGGTCAATTCTGCCCCATGTTGCTTTCTCTTCGGATTGAAAACTTTGCTCTAATCGATCGCCTGGAGTTAGAGTTCAGTACTGGCCTGAATGTTTTGACGGGTGAAACAGGTGCTGGCAAGTCGATTATTTTAGATGCGATTGATGCAGCCTTGGGTGGTAAGGTGACCAGTCGCGCTATCCGGACAGGAGCGCAGCGTGGCTTAGTAGAGGCGACGTTTAGCCTAGATCCCTCATTGACTACCTGGCTAACTGAGCAAGAGATTGACCTCCTAGATGACTCCTCTCTGGTTTGTAGTCGTGAAATGGTCGCAGGGCAAAGCACGCTCCGCAGCCGATCGCGCCTGAATGGTGTGCTGGTGAACAAGCAGCAAATGGAGACCCTCCGCGATCGCCTGGTAGAGATCACGGCTCAAGGTCAAACCATGCAGCTGGGGCAGGCCGCAAATCAGCGCGAGTGGCTAGATGGCTTTGGGGGGTCACCTCTCCTAGAACAACGAGCAGCGGTGAGTAGTGCTTTTAATGCCTACCAACAGGCTTTGCAGGCTTTGGAAAAGCGGCGGCACTCCGAGAGCCAGCGCTTGCAACAACTCGACCTATACCAATATCAACTGCGGGAGTTGAGCACTGCTAGCTTGACTGATGCCGATGAGCTAGAGCAACTAGAGCAAGAGCGACAGCGGCTGAGTCATAGTGTAGAGCTGCAACAGCAAAGCTATCAAGCCTATCAAGCCCTCTATCAAAACGATACAGGTGAGCCTGCCTGTGCTGATTTGCTCGGTAATGCCGAAGTGATTCTGAACGATATGCTGCGCTACGACCCCGAATTGCAGTCAGTTTTAGACCTAGTGACAGACGCTTTAGCCCAAGTTCAAGAAGCGGGACGGCAAATCAACGCCTATGGTGAATCCGTTGAGACTGACCCCCAACGGTTGCAGGATGTGGAAGACCGTATTGCTGAACTTAAACAGATTTGCCGCAAATATGGCCCCACTTTGACAGATGCGATCGCCTTTCAGGAGCGGGTACAGGCAGAGCTAGAAGCCCTCACTGGAGGTGGGCTGTCTCTAGAAGAGCTAGAGCAAACTTACCAAGAGCGCCGAACTACTTTGGTGGCAGTTTGCGCTCGGCTGACTGAGTTACGCCAGACCGCCGCTCGTGAGCTAGAAGACCGCCTCATCCGCGAATTGAAGCCGCTAGCGATGGAGAAGGTGCAGTTTCAAGTGCAAATTGCGCCGATCGCCCCTACTACCAACGGAGCCGATCAAATTACCTTTCTATTTAGCCCCAACCCTGGGGAACCCTTGCAGCCATTAAATGAAACGGCTTCTGGTGGAGAGATGAGCCGCTTTCTCCTAGCGATCAAGGCTTGTTTCTCGCAAGTTGATCTGATTGGCACGCTGGTCTTTGACGAAATTGATGTTGGGGTTTCCGGTCGGGTGACACAGGCGATCGCAGAGAAACTATATCAACTGAGTCAGCAGCATCAAGTTCTTTGTGTGACTCACCAACCCATTGTGGCGGCGATGGCAGACTATCACTTCCACGTCGATAAGCAAGCGATCGCGGAGCCTGTTGCTGTAGGAGCCAATGCCGTAGGAGCTAAAAATGGCAAACGCAGTCAATCTAAGGGCAAGCCAGCCGCAGATACCGATACAAACACAGAAACTGCAACAGTTGAACTGATCACCTCTGAAGCAAATCTAGAAGCGGTTCGGACGGTGGTGCGTGTCACAACCCTAGACCCCAATCAGCGCCGGGAAGAACTAGCTCAACTTGCGGGGGGACGTTCAGCTCAAGAGGCGATCGCCTTTGCCGATTCTCTCCTAGCCCAAGCAGCCGACCTGCGCCAGACTCCTGCCAGCACTGCAATTTTGCCTGTTGAGACTGCTACACCAACGGAAGTGCGCCCTAAATCTAAGGCTCGCTCCACCTCAACTCGTGCTAAGGCAGCGCGATCGCAAGCTCCAAAAAAAGCTTAGCTCGTGGTTTTGGTGTTGCTAAAAATGTTACGACCTATCTACGTAAGATGGCTCAATTTTTAGTTGTGCTAACTTGCCCTAAGAGATTCTTAGGCTTTGTTCAAGACTTAATGGTAATGTAACCTTTTTGACTGAGCCAAGCTGTAAAACCCATCTTAGCTATCCGTATTCAGTAATTAAAACTCAGCCATTCTGCTGGAAAGGGATACAAACTGGGTGAAAAATGACGAAACTGAAAGTTATTTAATTGATCTGGGCAACTTGAGTGAGTGATATTGATCTATTCACTTGGAGAACGATTAAATAAGAACCTGGGTCGTAGTGAGATTTATTTAAAGCTGGCTAAATTCACGATATGGCGGAGAACTTTACGCCATATATCGCATGTAAAGCCTCTAGTTTTTACCTTATAAGTATCTTTGTAACTATCCTTAAAGCTATTGGTTGGTTTTAGACAGAGCCTTGTTCTTCAAAATAGTTGACGGCCTGTAAATATGGTTTTTATATTTATGAACTTCTGCGTGCAAAAGTCCCTAGGTAAAAAATACAACTAAACTTTAGGAATTCATAATTCATCTACCTATCAAACATCAATCATAGGGTTCCTACAACCTCTATTAATCCTAGAATCAGGGCTCGCAAATATGACTTTAGCTAGTTCTCTTGCAGACTTTTCCTTAGCAGAGCTGTTCCGAATGATTGACCAAGGACGCAAGTCAGGTCGGCTGACGCTTCTCATTACAAGCGATGCTCCAACCTCCCAAGTGCCCACTTGTCGCTACATTTGGTTTCGCCAGGGACGAGTTATTGCTGCGGCTGATCGTCTAGATGGTCAAGGCCTAATTTCTCAAATCACAACCAGAGGGTGGTTGAGCCAGCGAGTAATTGAAAGATTGGGTAATCTTGCTGGAGGAGACACCCCTTTGGGAATGACCCTAAAAACCCAAGGAGCGCTACAAGCTGAGCAATTAAATTTGCTTTTTTCGGCTCAGATGCAGCAAATTTGGAGCTTATTTGGGATTCAAACAGGACGGTTTGACCTAGATGGCAAAGCCTCTTTACCCAGTACCGAAATGACAGGCTTAAGCCTACCAGCGATGGAAGTTGCCCTAGCAGGTTTAAGAGCCCTTAAGGACTGGGCTTCACTCGCTGAAGCGCTGCCCGATGGTAATTCAGCTATGCAAAGCACAATACCAGGAAAGCCACAATTCCGCCTTAGCTCCTTAGAGTCTCAGCTTTGGGACTTTGCCAACGGTTCAGTTTCTCTCAGTGCGATCGCCAAACAGCTCAATCAACCTATTGCCAAAATTCAGCAAGCTGCTTTTCGGCTCATGCTAGCAGGCTTAGTAGAGGAGCTTCCTCTGATCACATCCAGTTCTCATGTCAAAGAACCTCCCATAGTTCTGGAGCCGATCGAGGAGTTTCCAGAGGAGTCTAAAAAAGCAGGAACTGCTGAGAAATCTAAAGTTAGCAACTCCTTTCTGCAAAATTTGGTTGGCTTTTTACGGAGCAAGAGCTAATGGAAATTTTACGAATTGTGATTACAGGCACAGTTGGAGCTGGAAAAACCACCTTCATCCGGACCATTAGCGAAATTGATGTAGTCGATACAGACCGTCGTGCTACGGACGAAGTAGCGGAGCAAAAGCGTAATACCACAGTTGCCTTTGACTTTGGCCGTTTGACTTTTGCCCCTGGTCAAGCCATGCATTTGTATGGCACACCTGGACAATCTCGGTTTGACTTTATGTGGGACATGCTCATTGAAAAAGCCCATGCCTACATTCTGTTACTAGATGCCAATCGACCTCAAGACTTTCGCTATGGTCGGCGAATTTTGGCATTTATGAATCAGCGAGTAAAAATTCCCATGATTATTGGGCTGACTCACATGGATTGTCCTGGGGCATGGGACCCAGAAAATGTTGCCTTGGCTTTGGGGCTACTAGACCCAGCTTCTCGACCCCCCATTGTCACTGTCAATGCGACTCAAGAAGAGTCTGTGTTCGAAACTCTAATTGCCTTAATTGAACAGCTAATGGGAGCTACCGCAGGGAAGTGAAGAAATAGAGTGGAGAGTTGGTTCTGGCGATATTTTTGATAATGACAAGAACTAAATTTATTCTCTGCTAATTTTCTTTGGTTTTTGCCTGTTATAAAATCTGCTTTTCTGTGAATACTAAGCAAAGAAGAGAACACAAGAATTTAACTAAAATTTATTCTTGTTTTGCTTGTTATAAAGCTCGATTTTTGTGAATACTAAGCCAAGAAGCAAGCATAAAGAGTTTAATTGAGAGGCGACTTTAAGAACTGAATACACACCTCCATTCAGTAGCTACTCTCAGTAAAGAAGGTGGATTGAATAGAAACTTGACTAGATTTATTGCCTAGTTTCTAAGCTGACAACTTTTGATTTCTCCTCCACTCCACTAGATATTCACAACACCCCTATCCAGGAAACAAGCCATGATCGTTGTTTCAGCCTTACAAGATGTTCTCCAGAATTTCGTCAGCGGCACCCCCGATATTCAAGGTGCGGCTTTGGTTAGCCCTGATGGTCTAGCTTTAGCTTCTGCCCTGCCCGCAGGTTTTGATGAAGAAAGAACTTCTGCTATGTCGGCAGCCATGCTCTCTCTCGGTGAGCGAATTGGCCAGGAGTTAGCGCGGGGCACGATTGAGCGGATTTTTGTAGAAGGAGAAAAAGGCTACGGAGTCCTAGTTGGCTGTGGTTCCGACGCCGTACTCCTAGTCTTGGCTAGTTCTAGCGCCAAGCAAGGTTTGTTGAACTTGGAGATTAAGCGAGCGGTTGCCTCAATCACTCCTATGGTCAGCTAGAACCGCCGCTTGAATCAATTGCACCCAAGTATTTGTCAGTCTTCATCCTCAGAGAAAAAAGGAATTACTAATGACTACGTTGCGCGAAGAACTCGGAAATTTCAGCAGTATTGTTTGCTTAAAGTCCATCATTGTTGGCATGGAAGATGCCTTAGGTGAGAAAGCAACTGCTATCTCTTTGATTGCCGCTGGTCGGGCCCGTGGCAAAAAGCTGGCAGCAGAATTAGGCTTAGTTAACTCAGCCGTATCTTTAGAAGATGCTGCCTCAAAAATGGCCTACGCTTTAGGGAAAGACGGCACTCGCTTGTTGGTGCTCGACAAGGTTGAGAGAACTAGTGATGTCATCAAAGTCTATGTAAAGGAGACTGTTTGCTCTGCGGGTGAACCCCAAGGTTCAGAGCGAAAGTGCACCTTCACCCTAGGCGCGGTTTGGGGCGCGCTAGAGGCAGTTTTGAGTAAGCGCCTACAAGGCAAGCACACTGAGTCTGTTCTGCGTGGTGGCAGCCACGATGTTTTTGAATTTACTGAAATGGGATAAGCCTCAAAGCAGAGAGGTACTCTTGAATTAAGAATGAGCAGTGCCATGAATTAAGATTCAATTGCTACGGCACTGCTCATTTTTTACATGCTACGTGTGTTCTAAACCTTTAGGGATGATCAGATGATGAGTAGGAGTAGGCAGGAAAGTATTCAAGCTGCGGCTGAATTGTTGGAGCAATACAGCACAGGTAGAAGGGACTTTTATAAAGCAGAGCTAGGCCAAGCAAGTTTGATTGAAGCTGTACTCTGTGAAGCCGACCTTTCGGAATCTAATTTGACTAAATCGAACTTAATTTTAGCTAACCTCTCTCAAGCTAATTTAACGGGTGCAGTTTTAGTTCGAGCTAACTTGAATGGGGCAGAACTAATTGATGCCAACCTCAGCCAATCTAATCAAGTTCGAGTTGGTTTAATTGGAGCGAACTTGAGTGGAGCGAACTTGAGTGGAGCGAACTTGAGTGGAGCGAACTTGAGTGGAGCGAACTTGAGTGGAGCGAACTTGAGTGGAGCGAACTTGAGTGGAGCGAACTTGAGTGGAGCG